>NZ_JBFRLK010000073.1:11957-13016 GCF_041469805.1 Vibrio sp. 10N.286.48.C11
TGACCTGACTATTGATGCCACTGGCCACTGGGTATTCACCGCCAACAGCGCGTTTAATCAATTGAACGTCGGCGATAAAGTCGAAGAAACCTTCACGGTGTCGTGTGTTGATGGCACACCCTCGACCATCAAGGTAACGATTAACGGCACTAATGACAAAGCCACTGTTAGCAGTGCAACCATCGCTATCGATGAGACCGACAAAGCGGTAACCACATCAGGCACGCTAACCAGCACCGACGTGGATAACCCAGACAATGCATTCACACCGGATTCGATTACTGGCACCAATGGCGACCTGACTATTGATGCCAACGGGTACTGGGTGTTCACCGCCAACAGCGCATTTAATCAATTAAACGTCGGCGATAAAGTCGAAGAAACCTTCACGGTGTCGTCTGTTGATGGCACACCATCGACCATCAAAGTCACGATTAACGGCACTAATGACAAAGCCACTGTTAGCAGTGCGACCGTCGCTATCGATGAAACTGATAAAGCAGTCACGACATCAGGTACGTTAACCAGTATCGACGTCGATAACCCAGATAATGCGTTTACTCCGGATTCTATTTCAGGCACCAATGGCGACCTGACTATTGATACTAATGGTCATTGGGTCTTCACCGCCAACAGCGCGTTTAATCAATTAAACGTCGGCGATAAAGTCGAAGAAACCTTCACGGTGTCGTCCATCGATGGCACACCGTCCACCATCAAAGTGACGATTAACGGCACTAACGATGCCGCTACTGTCAGCAGTGCGACCGTTGCTATCGATGAAACCGACAAAGCAGTAACGACATCAGGTACGCTAACCAGTACTGACGTGGATAACCCAGACAATACCTTCACGCCAGGTTCCATTGCAGGCACAAATGGCGACCTCACCATTGATGTCAATGGTCATTGGGCGTTCACCGCCAACAGCGCGTTTAATAAATTGAACGTCGGCGATAAAGTCGAAGAAACCTTCACGGTGTCATCCATCGATGGCACACCGTCGACCATAAAAGTGACGATCAATGGCACCAATGATAAAGCTACTGTCAGCAGTGC
>NZ_JBFRLK010000074.1:0-247 GCF_041469805.1 Vibrio sp. 10N.286.48.C11
AAAGTGCGATCCCGCCCTGGAGCCTTTCCGGTGATATGAGTTTTATGTTCAGGTTAACTTTCTGTTCTATAGACTACTTTTAGTAGTATCGATTGTAAATTGTTCTCCGCAAGTAAAATGGCGTTATGAGCCTCCAGCTTAGCCATGTGGAACTCCTTTTCTTAACTCATTACTTGAACTTTAGGTGTTTTAGTTTAAAGCACGTATTGTTATTTTGCTAATTTTTAAGGCTTTGTTGCGTAATTAA
>NZ_JBFRLK010000075.1:0-57888 GCF_041469805.1 Vibrio sp. 10N.286.48.C11
GAAAGCAGAAAAAAGCGAACCGCAATAACGCTTACCTTTCGCAAGTCCTTGCAGGGCAAGGGGCTTCGTAATCTTGCCCTGTACACGATCACTATCCCACAGAAAGGAGTGACAGGCTCCCGCAACAAGACGAAAAATCGCCCGTCACGCACAGCCAAATTAACAGTAAAAGCGAGTACTGTAACGATAAAGATGGGAGGACAAGAGCATCAACTTAATGTGGTTTACGCTCAAGAATCTAGCTCAGTCCAAGAGCATGAAAAAGTGTCATGGATGCTCTTAACCAGTGAGCCGATAGAGACACTACAACAACAGCTCCATGTAATAGAAATTTACGCAACGAGATGGCGCATAGAAGACTTCCATAAAGCCTGGAAAACAGGGGCTGGTGTTGAAAGATTACGAATGACATCGGCAGATAATTTAGAACGAGCAGCCTCTATCCTCGCATTCGTAGGGGTTCGTTTGTTGCAGCTTCGAGAGGTCCTTACGCTTCCAATTTACCTTCGCAAAAGAGGTCAAGTTGAGGAATCTAAAGCGTTGGAAAATCAGAGTTGTAGCTGTGTATTAGAAGAGGATGAATGGCGAATATTAATGCAACATTATAAGCCTCGAAACCATAAAGGCAAAGGAGCGCCAAGCATGAAATGGGCTTATCAACCCATTGCGAAGTTAGGTGGTTTTACCGACACAAAAAGAACAGGTATGGCGAGTTGGATAACCGTTTGGGACGGGTGGGATGAACTTCAATCTCAAGTGAAAGGTTATCGGGTAGCTAAAACTCTCTTTGCTACTGGAGAATCGTTATAAGATCTGATCAAGAGACAGGCTCTAGTATGCTCAATAGTTTTGAAGGTGATAAATACGCAGGGCAAGGGGTTTTGTAATCTTGCCCAGGGGTAAACGGGATTGTTCTTTGTTGGCAGTTTTGCAAGAGAATAGGTTTTGTAATTTTAACCTTATTATAATTACAAAACTATTGGTCTATTTAAATTTATATAGGTTTTATATGAAGAAAGTAGTATTTATTTTAGGCGATGCTTCAGAATGCGGTGGGATCGAAAAAGTAACTTTGAATCTATCTGATGAGCTTAATAAGTTCATCTCTACGAAAGTTATCAGTCTCTATAAGAAAAACAAAGAAGTCGCATTTAAAGTTGTTGACCTACCTATTGATTACCTCAACAATACTTATGAGATTAGCATGTATAATAGACCTTATGGTCTGTTACGAGGTTTGATTTTTGATTTTATATATATATACAAAAAATCAAAGCAAATAAATGACGTTTTCCGTAGTAATACCCCTGATTATATTGTGGTTCCAGATATAAAAACACTGGCACTGGCAATGGTTTTGAGGAGTACCAAAAAATCCGATATAATCGCAATTGAACATTTTGAATATGATGTCCCTAATTTTTTTTTAAGAATGTTAAGAAGATTTTTGTACAAAAGCAGTAGAGTGAAAGTTGTCACTCAAACGAACGAGGACTTCTCAAAATATTCTTGGTTACCTAAAGGGAAAGTCAATGTTATCCCTAATATGTACAGTATTTCTGACGTGAAAAGTAATGTGAAGATTAAAAGAATTATCGCAATTGGTCGTTACTGTGAACAAAAAGGGTTTGATCTGTTGATTAATGCTTGGCGTAATATTCCAGAAACACAGCGTGAAGGTTGGTTACTAGAAATTTATGGTCAAGGTGAAGATAAAGAAAAACTAGAAAAAATAATTGAAAATCACAAAGTAGCCTCAGTCTCGCTAAAGCCTTTTACTAATAACATTGATGAAATTTACAGTAGCTCAGAAATATTTGTATTATCTTCTAGATATGAAGGTCTTGGTATGGTGTTAATTGAAGCCCTAGCACATAAATTACCTTGTATTAGTTTTTCTTGCCCAGCAGGGCCTAAAACAATTATAAAGCATAACTATAATGGTATGTTAGTTGAACCCGGTAATATTGTTGAATTATCTAATAGTATGTCGTATTTAATGAATTCACCGGAATCAAGGGCGCTATTTTCTTCTAACTCAATATCTTCCATAGAAAAATTCTCTCAAAAAAGTGTCAGTAGTCAATGGTTGGATCTTATTAATGAATAATACTTACGATTATGTTTTTATTACCAATTTGCCTGCATTCTATAAAATAAACTTATATAATAAGTTAAGTGAAGAACTTAATATAAGAGTTGTTTTTATTTCAAAATCATCATCAATAAGAATGTCGGATTTTATGAAAGGTGAAATAAATTTCGATTATGATGTTATTTGTAATGGTAATTTTGAAGAAAGAAATAAATTAGTGTGTCTCTATCGGTTGCTCATTATATTAAGTTCTATACAATTTAAAAAGATTGTATATCCTGGGTGGGAATTGATAGAGCTAATCCCCTTGATGGTCATGCTAGGTAAGAACCGAAATTCAATGGTAATAGAGAGTAGTATCAAGGAGTCAAGAACCAGTGGGCTTGTTTGGAATGTGAAAAAATTTCTGATAAATCGAATGAGTATTTTGTTTCCTTCAGGTAAATTGCAATGTGATATAGTTGATAAATCAGGCTTTGAAGGAGATGTTGTTCTAACTCACGGTGTTGGTATACCTAGTAGGGATGCATCTAGGTTTTATCGTGAAATAATGGACAGATTGATTGGAAAGGATGATATAAAATATCTTTATGTTGGTAGGTTATCTCAAGAGAAAAATCTTGAGTTTCTAGTTCGATATTTTAATAATTCTAACAAGTCACTTTCTATTGTTGGTAATGGAAAAGATGAGGAGTTATTAAAGCGTATTGCTGGAAGTAATGTAAAGTTGCTTGGTTACATTCCTAATGAAGAGTTGCATCACATCTACAGAGATCATGATTGTTTTATTATACCCTCTCTATCTGAACCTTGGGGCTTGGTCGTTGATGAGGCTCTTTGGAATGGAATGCCGGTGATTGCTAGTTCTCAGGTTGGTTGTGCTTATGATATGGTTACAAGTGTGCAATCAGGTTTAGTATTTGAACCTGATTGCTTTTCTTCACTTGATAAAGCAATAAATAATCTAGAGGTAAATTATTTACATTATTTAAGTAATGTAAATGATATTGATTTTTCTGTTCGCGATGCAAATCAAGTTCGAGCTTATATATCGGTGATTAAGTGAAGATCAATAGAGTTGCAAAAGATTTTATCAATTATTTCATTTCGGATTTATTTGTCAAAGGTTTTTTGTTTATTTCATTGCCTTTATTATCTTGGGTATTATCTCCGGAAGACTATGGAATATTGTCATTAATAACTTCAGCAATATCAATTTTATTTGTATTCTTTTCTTTTAATATTCAAAATGCAGTTTATAATAAATATTTACACTCATCGGATGATTTTGGTAGCTATCTTTTTTCAAATTTATTAACATTATTTCCAATCCAAATTTTGACGATTGGATTGTTCCCTTTTTACCATTCTTTTTTATCCAAATGGTTTGGTTTGAATGAGTTTGATTTGTTTTTGGTTGTTGTTGTTTGTTTTTTGATGACTTACTTCAATATCTATTGTAGTTACCTTCAAGCATCTCGACAGAGTCGTCGTTATGCCGTTATAAATATAACATCTAAATTGACTGAAGTTATATTAATGTTCTTAATTGCATATTGCCTTCTTAGTGATAAGTATTTATCAAAGGTTTATGCTAGTATTATTGTTTTTTCTATATCAATGGTTATTATTTTACCTTCTATTTTTTATATTGTAAAATTCAAATTTGAAATCAAATTTGTGAAGGATGCATTTAAGTTTTCTATTCCATTGATCCCTCATGTGTTGGCTACAAGTTTACTTGCGCATGCAGATAGAATTATTATTAATGATCTATTAGGTTCTCATGCTACTGGTATTTATTCATTTTCTTATAATCTTGGAATGGCTGTCATCGTTGTCGTTATGGCTTGGAATAGTTCCTGGCAACCGAGATTTTTTGAATTAATTAAAAGTGGTTCAAATTTAGATATATTAAAAGTAACAAGGTTTAGCTGTGTTGTGATTTTTTGCGTGGGTTCTCTTTTAGTATTATTTAGTCAAGAGTTTGTTGTTATTTTAAGCAACTCGAGTTACTATGAAGGAATACCTATTATTCCTTTGATTACAATTTCCAACGCACTCGTTCATATATATCTCATATATGCAAATTTTACCTATTATAGAAAAAAAACAGCCTTTATATCTTTAGCTACATTATTTGCTTTGTTTATTAATGTTTTGCTTAACTATTTATTTATTCCTTTATGGGGGTTAAAAGGTGCTGCTTGGGCAACGATTTTGTCATATGTATTCTTATGCATATTTCACTTTTTTGTATGTCGGTATTTCATGCGTTTTTATATTGTTAACTTTAGCGTAATACCCTTGTTTTTTTTCTCTATTTGTTCGGTCTACATTCTTATGAGTTTTTTAAATCATTGGTTGGATGGTTTGTATTTTTTCCTCAGTAAAGTGTTGCTTTATGTATTAGTTGTTGGTTTTAGTTATAAAGTTGTTAGGTATTATAATTTAGGTTTTAGATGATGAGACTTCTAATTAATGCTTCTAACCTTCATGTTGGTGGTGGAGTACAGGTTGCAGCTTCCTTTCTTTCTGAACTCGTTGACATTCTTAATGCTTCAAATCTACTAGAAGAAGCTCGTATTAGTGTAGTTTGCTCTACTTCGGTCTATTACAACTTGGATAAAGAGTTTTCGTTCTGTTCATTCGATAAATTTAATGTGATTGATGTTTTTGGCGTAAAAAAGACGGCTTGCAAAGAAAAATATTTTAATGGATATGATGTGGTGTTTACTGTCTTTGGCCCGAACTACCATAATAACGATGCGGCTTTTAATATTGTCGGATTCGCTCAAGCTTGGATTGCGTATCCTAATAATCCAGTTTTTCATAACTTTAATTTTTTCCGACGTATATTAAATAGAGTTAAGTATGAGGTCCAATGGCTTTACTTTAATAAGGCTGATAAATTAATTGTTGAGCTCCCACATGTGAAGATGGCACTAACTGAGAATAGAAAGGTAGATATAGATAAGATCTCTGTTGTTGAAAACTGTGTTTCAGGTTTTTTTAATAATAAACCTGAAACATGGGCGGGGATTTCCTTACCTTTTAACAAATCCGATCACGTGCTAACTTTTGGTTTTTTGGGACGAGGCTATTATCATAAGAATCTTAAAATACTGGCTAAGGTTAGTCATATTTTAGAAAATGATCTGAACTTGACACATCGTTTTCTATTTACGCTAACAGATGACGAAATGGCGGATTTAGAGTTCAATGACTTACCTAACTTCCATTCTATTGGACCTATAAATAGCAATCAATGCCCTTCCTTTTATCGAGAAATTGATGCGTTAATATTTCCAAGCCTTTTGGAATGTTTTTCAGCAACGCCCTTAGAGGGTATGTTAATGAAGGTGCCTGTTTTTGCATCTAATTTACCTTTTGTTAAAGATGTTTGTGAAGACCATGTTTTTTATTTTGACCCATATGATGCACAAAATATTGCTAGAGTGATTTTTGATAATTTAACACTCAATCAAGAGTTAACATCAGTTTTAGTTAATGCCTATCATTTTGCACTCTCAAAACCAAGTGCGAAGGATAGAGCAAAAAAATATCTAAATTGTATTTCCAAACTTAAGGTTAATAATGTTTAAAAATAAAGTTTTATTGATAACTGGTGGAACTGGTTCTTTTGGAAACGCGGTGCTTGACCGTTTCTTAGAAACAGATATTAAAGAAATCCGTATTTTTTCTCGTGACGAGAAAAAACAGGATGATATGCGTAAGAAGTATCATTCACCCAAATTAAAATTCTATATTGGTGATGTACGCGATTACAACTCTATTCTATCGGCTACACGTGGTGTTGATTTTGTTTACCATGCAGCAGCACTTAAACAAGTACCTTCGTGTGAATTCCACCCTATGGAAGCTGTTAAGACCAATGTGTTGGGGACAGAAAATGTCCTTGAAGCTTGTATCGCAAACGAAGTTGCTAGAGTTGTCTGTCTAAGCACAGATAAAGCGGTCTACCCAATTAATGCGATGGGTATCTCCAAAGCGATGATGGAAAAAGTTATTGTTGCTAAGTCACGTAATGTTGATCCTAATAAAACAGTAATATCAGCTACTCGCTATGGCAATGTTATGGCATCTCGTGGTTCGGTAATTCCGTTGTTTTTGCGTCAAATTATAAATGGCGATGCAATTACAATTACAGATCCGAATATGACACGCTTTATGATGACATTGAATGATGCTGTCGATCTTGTATTACATGCATTTATACATGGTATTAATGGTGACATTTTTGTGCAAAAAGCACCCGCAGCGACTATTGATGTTTTAGTGCAGGCTTTAAAAACCATCACGTCTAAACCCGAACATGAAGTCAATGTGATAGGTACTCGTCATGGCGAAAAATTGTATGAAGCATTATGTAGTCGTGAAGAGATGTTTGTTGCTGAAGACCAAGGTGGTTATTATCGAGTCCCTTCAGACAACAGAGATTTAAATTATTCACAATACGTTGAAGAGGGTGAACAAGATTTAAGTGTTATTGAAGATTACAACTCTCATAATACCGAACGTTTAGATGTAGCTGGTATGGTTAAGCTACTTCATAAGTTGGATTTTATTGCTGATATCGAAGCTGGTAGCCTTAACGTACCTGAAGGTGTGTAATGAGAATTTTAGTTACAGGCGCAAAAGGCTTTATTGGTAAGAACCTGTGTTTTCAATTAGAAGAGCAAGGTTTTACAGATATTGTTAAAATTGACCGAGCCCATTCACTTCAAGATTTATATAACGCATTAGAAACAGCAGATTTCATTTATCATTTAGCAGGTGTTAATCGGCCGGAAAATGACGATGAATTCAAACAAGGCAATGCTGACCTAACTTCGCATATCGTAACCAAGCTAAATGAGCTCAACAAAGCTACTCCTATTCTTCTTACTTCTTCCATACAAGCTGAACAATCGAACCCATACGGTGTTAGCAAGGCTCAGGCAGAAGATGTTGTAAAGGAATACGGTTTTCAGTCTCAAGCAAAAGTCTATATCTATCGTTTGCCAAATGTCTTTGGTAAGTGGTGTCGACCAAATTACAATTCAATGGTTGCTACTTTTTGCCATAATGTGGCTAATGATTTACCGTTGACAATCAACGACCCTGCAGCAAAAGTCAATTTAGTTTATATAGATACAGTTTGTGAACATTTTATTCATCATTTGAACCATGATGAGGAATCCGGCGAGCAGTCAATTAAGCCAATCTATCCTACGACTGTTGGTGAGGTTGCTAACGCACTTGAGGCATTTAAAGCAAGTAAATCATCTTTAATAACGGAAAACGTAGGCTCGGGCTTCTTACGAGCACTTTATTCGACTTACATTAGTTATTATTCTCCTGAACAGTTCTCGTACACAGTGCCTGCGTACACTGATCCTCGTGGTTCTTTTTGTGAACTGTTAAAAACTAGGGATGCGGGGCAGTTTTCTTTCTTTACTGCTCATCCAGGTATCACTCGTGGTGGGCACTATCATCATTCAAAAAATGAAAAATTCTTAGTTATTAAAGGGCGAGCAAAATTCCGGTTTGAACATATCTCAACAGGTGAGTGTTACGAATTAGATGTTACTGGTGATGATTACCAAGTTGTCGAAACGGTTCCCGGGTGGACTCATGACGTGACTAATATAGGTGACGTTGAACTAATCGTAATGCTATGGGCCAATGAAATCTTTGACCGAGAAAAGCCAGACACGTTTGCAAAGCCACTGTAGGAATTTAAAATGAAAAAATTAAAAGTAATGTCGGTGGTCGGAACTCGACCTGAAATTATTCGATTATCTAGAGTTTTAGCTAAGTTAGATGAACACTGCGACCATGTTCTTGTTCATACTGGTCAAAATTATGACTTCGAGCTAAATGAAGTGTTTTTTAATGATTTAGGCGTACGTAAACCTGATTATTTCTTGAATGCTGCAGGTAAAAATGCAGCAGAGACTATCGGGCAAGTTATCATTAAAGTCGATCAAGCATTAGAAGAGATCCAGCCAGATGCAATGCTAGTATTGGGTGATACCAACTCTTGTTTATCTGCAATACCAGCGAAACGTCGCAAAGTTCCCATTTTTCATATGGAAGCGGGTAATCGCTGTTTTGATCAACGTGTACCAGAAGAAACTAACCGCCGCATTGTTGATCATACAGCCGATATAAATCTAACTTACAGCTCTATTGCTCGCGACTACTTGCTAGCAGAAGGTCTACCTGCTGATCGTGTGATCAAAACAGGTAGCCCAATGTTTGAGGTATTAAGTTATTACATGCCTCAAATTGATTGTTCAGATGTGCTAGCTCGTTTAAAACTTGAAAAAGGGCAGTTTTTTGTGGTGAGTGCTCACCGTGAAGAAAATGTAGATTCTCCGAAACAACTGGCGAAGCTCGCTGAGGCATTAAATACTGTTGCAGAATACTATAATTTACCAGTGATAGTTTCAACACACCCTAGAACTCGTAATCGAATTGAAGCTCAAGGTATTCAGTTTCATCAGAATATTCAATTGCTCAAGCCATTGGGTTTCCATGACTATAACCACCTTCAAAAAAATGCCAAAGTCGTTCTCTCAGACAGCGGCACTATTAATGAAGAGTCTTCGATCATGAATTTTCCTGCATTAAACTTGCGAGAAGCACATGAGCGCCCTGAGGGAATGGAAGAAGCTTCGGTCATGATGGTTGGTTTAGATGTCGAGCGTGTAATGCAAGCGCTGCAAGTTTTAGAGACTCAGCCAAGTGGTGATGAGCGATTATTACGCCCAGTATACGATTACAGCATGCCGAATGTATCTGACAAAATGGTGAGAATCATTCACTCGTATACTGATTACGTCAAGCGAGTAGTTTGGAAGGAATACTAAACTGTGAGAATCGCGTTATTTCCTGATGACTACTTACCAAGTAGTACACTGGTTCATGCGAAAATGTTTCATGAGCTAGCTTTGGAGCTGAAAAGGCTCGGTCACGAGCCTGTTATCATTACCCCTAGTCATGGCAAGCAAAAGCAACGCTTGATGAGAGAGCAACTAGATGGTGTAGAAGTTTGGCGCTTTCGCAGTCCTCCAATGAGAGGGAAAGGGAAGGTGCAAAGAGTGATCACGGAGTCGCTACTGTCATTGAATGCGTATTTAGCATTAAGAGGTGCTGATAATATTAAGTCATTTGATGCTTGCGTGAATTATTCCCCTACAATATTCTTTGGCCCTCTAATGCACTGGTTCAAGCGCTATTGTAGTACGTATAACTATCTAGTTTTAAGGGATATGTTTCCACAATGGGTTATCGATGAGGGGTTGATATCTGAAAAATCTCCTATAGCGAGTTATTTTCGATTCTTCGAAAGGGTGAACTACAACGCATCGGATACTATCGGCTTAATGTCACCTGCCAATGTGACGTATTTTTCAAAGCTGCACCCAAGCTATCAAAACCTTCAAGTTCTTCGTAACTGGGCTGACGTGAGCCCAAAAAGTTATAGTACCTCGTTGATTGATATAAGAAAGCAGTGCCAACTGAATGACAAAGTTATTTACTTTTATGGTGGCAACATCGGTCATGCGCAAGATATGGGTAACTTATTGCACTTAGTTGAAAGCATGCAAGATCACCCTAAAGCTCATTTTCTCTTTATCGGGCAGGGTGATGAGTTTGAACTAGTCGAAAAAACGAAGGTTAAAAAAGGGCTAAATAACTTGACGCTTCTCCCCTCAATTAGCCAAGAAGCTTACAAAGAAGTTTTGACTCAAGTCGATGTGGGTTTGTTTTCTCTTGCCAAAACCCATAAAGCGCATAACTTCCCTGGTAAATTATTGGGTTATATGGTTCAGTCTTTGCCAATTTTAGGTAGTGTAAACCAAGGTAATGATGTCATTGAGTTTATCAATCATGAAGGAACTGGTATGGCTTATATAAATGGTGAAGATCAATCTTTGTATGATGCTGCGCTGATGTTACTTCAAGATCTAGGTTTACGAAGTGCAATGGGTTCTAGAGCCTATGAGGTGCTTAAAGCTTACTTCTCAGTTGAAGCTGCCAGTAGTCAGATAATAAACACAATCGAGAAATCAAACAAATGAAAGTAATCTTAACTGGTGCTTCGGGGTTTATAGGTAGTAAGTTATTAGAGCAACTTCCAGCTAAAAGCACACTATCATTAGGCCGTAAAAAGCCTAAGATACAATCTTCTGAACAATTTTTTAATCTTGAAATTGGTAGTGACACGGATTATTCAGTGGCATTAAGAGGGGTTGATGTCGTGATACACCTTGCAGCTCGAGTTCATATAATGGAGGATGAATCTGTAGAGCCCCTTAATGATTATCGAGAAGTTAATACTGCAGGAACCTTGAACCTAGCTAAGCAGGCTGCAGAATCTGGTGTTAAACGATTTATTTTTATTAGTAGTATCAAAGCCAATGGTGAACATACTTACGATAATAATCCTTTTAGTTTTGAAAGCCCTAGACTCCCAGAAGATTTTTACGGTCAATCCAAGTCTGAAGCTGAAGTTCAATTATTAGAGTTAGCTCAAGATACCGGACTAGAAGTTGTGATTATCAGACCAACCTTAGTCTACGGTGCAGGTGTTAAAGCTAACTTTGCTTCTTTAATGAATTTGGCTTCTAAAGGTTTTCCTTTACCATTTGGTTTGATCAATTCAAATAAGCGTAGTTTGGTATCTGTGACCAATTTGGTTGATTTAATTGTTACCTGTATCGAGCACCCTAGAGCAAAAAATCAAGTGTTTTTAGTTTCAGATGATCACGATGTTTCTACTTCTGAAATGGTTCGTGAAATGTCAGTTGCTTGTGGTAAGAAAAACTTCCAATTACCGGTTCCTGCTTGGTGCTACAAATTTTCGGGCAAGTTGCTTAAAAAAGAAGATGTTGTTGATCGCCTTATTGGTTCTTTGCAGGTAGATATATCTCATACCAAAGAAACACTAGACTGGACACCACCTCAGTCTTTACAAGATGGTTTTAAAGAAACAGCTGACCATATTTTAAATAAACGAGGTAACAAGTAACATGATCCGTTTAATCGATTTTCTCGCTTCTTTGTTTGGTTTGTTGTTCCTATGGCCAGTTCTTGTTGTTGTAATCATTATTGGCATGTTTGATACAGGCTCACCAATTTTTATTCAAGAACGTGTTGGTCGTAACAAAAAACCATTTAAACTTATTAAGTTTCGTACCATGTCGGTTGAGACAAAGTCGGTAGCCAGTCATTTAGCGAGCGATGCTTCAATCACAAGGCTTGGTGGCTTTTTGCGTAAAACTAAAATTGATGAGCTACCGCAATTAATCAATGTTGTGAAAGGTGAAATGAGTTTAGTTGGTCCTCGCCCCAATTTGTTTAACCAAGAAGAGTTGATTAAAGAGCGTGATGCTCTAGGTGTGTATGATGTTTTACCGGGTGTGACTGGACTCGCTCAGGTTCAGAACATTGATATGTCAACTCCAGATCTGCTGGCTAAAGTGGACAAACAAATGATCGATTCATTGACATTAAAGGATTACTTTAAGTATATCCTAATGACTGTAACGGGCAGCGGTTCTGGTGACGCCGTTAAGTAGAACTTATTGCAAGAATATACCCTTATTTTATTTTAATTTACGAACATGTTTGGCTACTTATGAAAATTGCAATTGCCGGTACAGGCTATGTAGGCTTATCAAATGCGATGCTGTTATCACAGCATCATGACGTTGTCGCAGTCGACATTATCGAAGAGAAAGTGAGATTACTTAACGATAAATTATCACCCATCGTTGATGCTGAAATTGAAGATTTTTTGGCAAACAAACCTTTAAAATTCACAGCAACGCTTGATAAAATCTTGGCTTATTCAAATGCGGAATTTGTCATCATCGCTACACCTACGGATTACGATGTTGAAACTAATTACTTTAATACTTCATCGGTTGAAGCTGTAATTAAAGATGTCATGGCGATTAACCCCAGCGCAATAATGGTTATTAAGTCGACCGTCCCTGTGGGTTACACTGCTCGTATTAAAGAAGAGTTTGGGTGTGATAACTTACTTTTCTCTCCAGAGTTCTTACGTGAAGGAAAGGCACTTTATGACAACTTGTACCCTTCTCGTATTATAGTTGGTGAACGTAGTGAGCGAGCTAAAATATTTGCTGGTTTACTGGTTGAAGGAGCGAAGAAACAAGATATTGAAGTTTTGTTTACTGATTCGACAGAAGCTGAAGCTGTGAAACTGTTCTCTAATACTTACTTGGCACTGCGAGTATCTTACTTCAACGAACTAGACACTTATGCTGAATCTCATGGATTAGACTCTCGCCAAATCATCGAAGGGGTGAGCTTAGACCCGCGTATTGGTTCTCACTATAACAACCCTTCATTTGGTTACGGTGGTTACTGCTTACCAAAGGACACTAAACAATTGCGAGCAAATTATGCTGATGTTCCGAATAATATTATCGGAGCAATTGTTGATGCAAATACTACTCGTAAAGATTTTGTCGCAGAGTCGATTTTAAGTCAAAATCCCAAACGTGTTGGTATTTATCGTCTTATCATGAAATCTGGATCAGATAACTTCCGCGCATCAAGTATTCAAGGTGTGATGAAACGCATCAAAGCGAAAGGTGTAGAAGTAGTTGTGTATGAGCCTGTTTTGAAAGACGATGAGTTTTTCCATTCAAAAGTCATACGCGATCTACAAGAATTCAAAGAAAGCTGTGATGTGATTGTATCAAATCGCATGGTCGATGAAATTAAAGATGTTGCGGATAAAGTTTATACTCGTGACTTATTTGGTTCTGATTAATTTCCCTCGATTCCGTGCGGCCTATTGGGGCTGATCTTTTTCTAAGGTAATTTTGTTAATTAATCATTACTCTAAAGCACTCCCTGTCTCATCCCTGAGGCTGGTGATCGTTTAAGCTCCTTCTTTTGAAGCGTTACCTAAATGCCCTAATAGGTTTAAATTTGAGACTATTAGGGCGTTTGTTCATGATAAGTTAAGCGTGGAGCATGATCAGGTACATAATATATTGATGGGCTTTGTCAATGAATGTTACTTCGATAGTTTTTTTAACACGCTCTCAGTACACCTAAATACCAACAAATAAGAATAATTTTATGCAACGTCTAAATTTTATATGGCAACTGTCTCGCTTGAAAAAGCGGATCATAAGTGTCACGATTGATACTTTGCTTATTCTCTTTGCTCTGCACATTGCTTTGTGGACAAGGCTTGGCAATTTTCAATTTTTGAGTGATGGTGATAATTTATTACTGGCTGGCTTAACAGTAGTTACAACGGTCATCATTTTTACAAATATAGGGCTTTATCGCGCCGTTCTCCGCTACCTCACCTTTCAAGCGCTGTTTGTGGTGATGGCTGGTGCGATATTATCGGCAGTATCTTTGGCCGTATTCGCTTATTACCTGCAAGAGCCAATCCCTCGTACTGTCCCTATTATCTATGGTGCTTACTTGGCGCTATTGTGTGGGGGCTCTCGTCTTGTGGTTCGTAACCTTGTTGCCACTACGTCACCATCGAAAGACTCTCGTCAAGAAGTGTTGATTTATGGTGCAGGCTCCGGTGGTCGGCAGCTTGCGGTGGCACTTCGTGCTTCCGAAGATTATCGAGTCAGAGCATTTATTGATGACGATAGCACACTTACTAACACAGTGATCTTAGGGTTACCTGTTGTCGGTTTAGGCAAAACTCAAGCTTTGATCGATAAGTATGATATTTCAAAAATTTTACTCGCGATCCCAAGCGCTTCTCGTGCACGTCGTAAGCAAGTTCTGGATTTATTAGCGCCGTTACCTGTTGAAATCCAAACGGTACCAGACATGGCGGATATTGTGTCTGGCAAAGCGAAAATTGATGAACTTACCGATGTACCTATCGAAGATTTATTAGGTCGAGATGCGGTTGCGCCTCAGCAAGTGTTAATGGAAGCCAATATTAAAGATAAGGTGGTGATGGTGACCGGTGCTGGCGGTTCTATTGGTTCAGAGCTGTGTCGTCAAATTTTGAAACAACAGCCTAAAACGTTAGTGCTGTTTGAAGTCTCTGAGTTTGGCTTGTACCAAATTGATCGTGAGCTTTCGCTCGTGAAAGAAACCAAAGGTTATGATGTTGAAATTGTGCCTTTATTAGGTTCGGTCCAGCGCTCACATCGCTTGCTAACCTCAATGAAGTCCTTTGGCGTACAAACGGTTTATCACGCGGCCGCTTATAAGCATGTCCCTCTTGTAGAGTACAACGTAGTGGAAGGCGTACGTAATAATGTTTACGGCACTTACTATACGGCGAAAGCCGCTATTGAAGCGGGTGTAGAGTCTTTTGTTCTTATCTCGACAGACAAAGCGGTACGCCCTACTAACGTGATGGGCACTACCAAACGTATGGCGGAATTGGGCTTACAAGCCTTAGCACAACAAGAAAACCAAAAAGAGAACGGTACTCGTTTTTGTATGGTACGTTTTGGTAATGTGCTTGGTTCTTCAGGTTCAGTGATCCCGTTGTTTAAGAAACAGATTAAAGCCGGTGGCCCACTCACGGTGACTCACCCTGATATTACCCGTTTCTTCATGACCATCCCAGAGGCTGCTCAACTGGTGATTCAAGCAGGCGCTATGGGTAAAGGCGGTGATGTGTTTGTGCTGGATATGGGCGAATCAGTAAAAATCACCGACCTCGCGGAAAACCTTATTAAGCTTTCAGGTCTCTCAGTGAAGAACGAAGAGAACCAGCACGGTGATATCGAGATTCAGTTCTCAGGTTTACGCCCTGGTGAAAAGTTGTATGAAGAGTTGTTGATTGGCGATAATGTCGCACGTACCGCTCACGAACGTATCATGACCGCACAAGAAGTGTTCTTACCAATTGATGAATACGACATGCTACTTGAATCCTTAGACTTTGCTTGCCATAGCTTAGAGCATGAAGTGATTCGCCAGTTGTTGCTCGATGCCCCAACAGGTTTTAAACCAACGGATGGTATCGGTGATTTGGTTTGGAATGCGAGTCAAAGACAAGAAGATCCTAATACAACCCGTGCTTAGTGAAAGCCCATAGATAATTAAGAGCCTCGTAATGTGATTACGGGGCTCTTTTTGTTTGTATCTCTATCGCTGTAGGCTTTCTAGCTCTGATTAGCGGTTTTTAAACTTACTTTAACTCTGTCGTAAAGATCGGTACAGCTAATCCTCCCACTGCCAAGGTCGCTGGCTATAGTGGTATTGGTTAAGCTCAAACGAGATCGGTGTTTTGATGGTCGTATAGCTATAACACTGCCTATCATGCGGTTTATCGATAATGACGGTTTTCTCGCCATAAGAAATCTTACTGCGTGGATCTTGATAATGCTCATACAAAGCCAACGATAACGCTTGATACCATTGAAGATGCTTTTCCCAGATCGTCGTTCTATCCCAATGCCCATCGGTTTGTTTCAGTGCGCTGTAGTATTTGGCTAAAGGCAGCCCAGCGTACTGAGTGTGTAAACGAACATCGTGAAACATGACCATCTCTGCGCTCAGTATGCTGTCGGCATACTCATTCAATACCGAATGTAGCCTCGGTTCCTCCATAAAGCGCTCATAACATTGCTTTGCTATCGCTTCTAAACGGTTTTGTTCGTTCAATGAGCTCAACGGCATGACTCGTTTGTTACCGATGAGGGTATAAACCGAAGGCAGCTCTATACCTAAAGCAAAGGCGCACAGTTGATGCTTGTCCGTTAGGTTTTGATGAAAGTATTGGACGCGGTTAAAAGACAGTATCATCATGCTATGCCTCCTAACATCATATCGTTAAACGCGTTTCCGTCTTGTCTGGAAGCGTTGGCGACATAAGGGGCGTACACCTCAAAAAGGAGCTTGGTATCGCTGTGCCCTAACTTGTGTGAGATAAAGAGTGGATTCTCATGTGCGGCAATATGCAGCACCGCCGCAGTATGACGCGTCTCGTAGGCGCGGCGAGGTGTGAGCCCGGCCTTTTTCAAGGTTGGATGCCATACCTTTTGACTGATGTATTGCGTATTGAGTCCCTCTCCGGTTTTGGAGGGAAATACAAACGGGCTGTTGTTATTTCTTTTGTTCCATTGACGCTTGAACGCGGCGTATAAGGTGTCACACATCTGCAAATCACGACGAGATTTGGGTGTTTTCACATCGCAAATTTCCCCATTCACATAATTTTGTCTCACACGAATCAATCTATGCTCAAAATCGATGTGCTCCCAATGCAGTCCATGTACCTCACAACTTCGCATCCCCGTCCAAAATCGCAGTAAAAAATAATCATGCCACTGCTCATCGCAGCACTCTAAGAAAGTGCGCACTTCTTCCATGGTCAGTGGTTTCGAATCTGCTTTTTCTTCTTTAAGGGATTTGTAGCGTCGAAAGGGATATTTGAAGTCATGCTCTTCAGCGGCAAGGCTGATAATGGCGATCAGTGGCCATAAAATATTATTGATGCGCTTGTTGGTGAGCTTGCGCGTGCCATCATCTTTTCGACCTTCTTGCAGCGTCTGACGAAAAAACTCCACTTGGGAGAGTGACACCTCAGAAACGAGCGTATTGCCAAAGTGCGGAATGAGGTAGTGTTCGAGCGTGTTTTTGACCACGCTTTGATAGCTGCTTTTCCAATTGCCTTTTTGACGCTCATACCACTGGTTCGCAAAGTCATTAAAAAAAGGATACAGGCGGTCGGGGTACTTCTCACGCTGTAAACGTTCAAACAGGTCGACTTTTTTACTGTCAGGGAAGTAGTCGCGGTATTGAAACGTCCCAAGGTCAATCTCGGCGTTCATTTGTTTGAGGGCGGCTTGAGCAAGCCTTAAATTTTTTGGGCTAGCCATTTGTTTGGTGCCTTCGCGAAAGCGCTGGCCGTACACATGAAGATCGAACTGAATGCGCCCATTGGGACGGATGCGAATGTGAGCCATAGTGGCCTCCATGGATGTCAGATCTTAAATAGATCTGTCCCTCACCAATGGAATTCGCTAGAATCGAGCCATCGGCTGGGGTGGTTTAAACGTCGCGCAGCCGGTACGGGGTAGGGAGGTTGCCGCCTTCCTATCCCAACTGCATTCTTACTCTTTTCAAACTCGGGCGTGTATCACGGCTTTATTGCCCAATGAACCTATCACCCTGCCTGTATAAAGTTTCACCATTTAATTTAGACTCACACTGTTTTAATGTCCAGTGTTTGTGCGAATTTTCTGTGCGGTTATCTCTGCACCGCTTCGCTTTTTAAAACATCGACTCTAAATCTAAAGTGTGGTTTTCTCCTGCTTTTTCCGGCTTAACCAAGCCTTTGTCTTTTTTATAATCTTCCAGCGCGATATTAATCTCTCGAATTTTCTGCGCGTTGTTAATGAGTTCGACAGCAAGGGATTGTGTCGGGAGATCTTTTCTGGCTTCGTCAAAGAAGCCCATATACGTTTCGAGACGGTCATTTTTATAGATGGTGACTTTCATCTCTTTCATTTCGATTAAGTTCGAAATTTTTAAGTCGAGAAACGGTTTTAAATGAATCAGCACGATAATTTGCTTGTAGCTTGGCATGGATAAGTTAGACACCAAAATGGGTTTGGTGTGCGTTTCCTTTTCAACTTGCGCGACTAAGAACGAGTCCTCTTTTTGAATCACAAAATACGCAACGTCTTGAGAGCGGACATCAAGATAGTTGCGCAAAGCTGTTACTTCAGCCTTGAATGGAGAGATGTCAACGGTAAAGGTGGACAATACGTCAAGTGTATCGGCCATTTTTTGCTTAAATTCATCAAGCCCCTCAAGCGACAGTGCCGAGCATTGTTCGGAAGTTTTGATGATTAGTTTATCGTTTTCTTGGCGGATCAGGATGTCTTTATCGGCCGTGTTTTCGATCATGTGCCCAAGCATTTCGACACCAGGCTCAGAGGAAATGAACGAATGCCCGAGATCGATGTTAAGGTTGGTTTTGCTCGTTGCAACCTTACCTTGGCGCATGATTTTGAGTTCTTTCGTCTCCGGCTCAAATTCAATCATTTGGAAAGGGGAATGCGGCTTTATCTCATGGATAAGACTTTGACAGGTGGATTTGCTGATCGTTTGATAGTCACGTTGAACATCTGAATCAATAAACTGAAGGTGCAGATCAAGCGGATCTTGCGTCTTAATTTGGCGACGACAAGCACGAGCTAGGATGGCATCGACGTCATTTTTTTTGTTAAGAAGAGAGACCGCTTTGGTGTCGTAGATAATGATAGAAGGCGTGGTGTCTTTTAAATGACCGTCAATGTGGAGAGTAACGAAGTCCTCTTTCATGAGGTTTTTAAGCTCGATGGCAGATTCAAGCCAGTTTTTAAAGATATCACCCGACAATGAAAATGAGCGTAGCGCCTTGTTCACTCTGATGCCGTCGTTGAGATCTAAGGCAATGAGTGAATATTCAGGCGTATGCCCACCAATGATTTTGCATTGGTTTTTCTCAAAGTCAAAACAGAAGCTGACACAAAAGTCGTCGCTATTTTTGATGAGTTGACGTTGTATGCGTTGTAAGCTTTTTTGGGCGAATTTCGCGTTAATATGAAGTGGGACGGTCTTTTTTTTCATTCAATTTCCTTTATTGGTTGAAGGTGTCGTCATTGATATTGAGCGGCGTTTGGTTGCTCTAGTCCTTCATGACTCTTGCGGTGTGAGTCTGAAAATAGGCCAGATACTCATAGATATAATGCACCGTTTGCGGTGCCAGTGTGATGCTCTCTCGAAGGGAGAGTGTGATATGAAGCTCTGTGCTTCCTTCGTCTTTCTTCGTGATAAGGATCGTGTCTTTTTCATCGGCAAAGCGTTCATGGATGTTTTTCTTTTGTCGCGTCGGGTCTGTCTTTCCATTCACCATGAGGTTAAAGGTCGAGTGATAAAACTGAAGCTCGGGTACTTTAAAGGCCTCTCGAAATAGGGCGCCATCCTTTTGGTTTGTCGACATCTTGATTAAAATATGCGGCTTTCCATCACCGTCAATCAGTTCCATATGTTTCACTTTGCCTATGGCTTTCTCCCATTTTTTGCGTGAAACCTCAGGCTTATGCTTGTTGGAGTAAGCCCAAATGGTGCTGATGTCTGAAATGAGGAGGCGGTCTTTATTGTGATTGAACTGCTGGCAAAAAAGCGTCTTAAGTAAACTGTGTTGAATGCTCGGAAAAGGGCGACAATCCGGTTGATTTGCACGTAACGCTTTATCGGATAGCTCCGTAAGCAGCGTAGTTAAGTGTGATGTTGCTACGGTGTTGGGTTGGCCCTTGGGCTTTGGAGGGAACAAGTGGTTGCAAAGGGCCTCTTCGGAGAATAACAGTGAGTAATGCTTCTTTTCTTCTGTTGAAAGCTGCGCGTATTGCGTGTCTAACTTCGCGATGCGTCGAGATAGATCGTTCGATCCTTTTTTTAACCCCAATAGCCAACACAGTTCTGCTCGAGTGTAAGGTTTATTCTCTTTTGGATTCCCTGATTTTCGATAAAACGGGTAAAGCCAATCAATGCCATGGACATAGTGCTTACGTGTTGTGGCGTAGTGTTTGTGCCCGATTTCTCGAATGAGCTCTTCAAACACCAAATTATCATTGAGACTAAGCGTGTCCTGTACTTCTAACCAATGCTGAAATTGCGCTTTCAATACCTCTTGGGTCATCAAGGCTTGTAGTTTGGGTGGTAATCCCATATCGGTATCAACGCCATGGCTGATGAAATGCAGGCTTTGAAGAAGAGAAACAAAGGCACCCGAATGCCTTAAATGATGAAAGCGGGCATCTTCACCACAAATCGCTTTAATCGCTTTGGTGGCGGGTAATAAGTAATGCAGCTGTCTTGATGTCGTGCTTTCATTTTCGAAACCAATGAGTGGCATCTGTGGGGAACGGCTGGTAATGCCCGTGCGAGCGGACAATCTCGGTTTGAGCTTGATGCACATACGAATGAGTGTGGCAAACTCAGGGGGAAGGTGTACGTGCACCCATCGTGATTGTCTGTTTTTCGTTTTGCCTTCCTTCGTTTGGGTTATATGCAGCGTAAAGTATTGATTATCATCTGAACCATGATTCGGGACGGCTTTTTTAGCGGGCCAAATGTCTTTAATTCGCAGTCGTATTATTTCACTGCGTCTGAGTTTGCCAAAATACGCCAGAATGACTGCGGATGCGCTGAATAAGCGCTGGAAGAAATGCCCTTTTGTATTACTGACTAAGGCATGAACAATCTGGTGCAACGCGTCAATAGAGATGAAATTGGCGTCCACATTGACGGGTACGATTGGGTTGTGCAGTTCGTTTAAATCGATGTGATCGGTTAAATCTTGCGTCGTTAAAAACTTAAAGAAGCGGTGGAGTGTTTGTTGTGAATTGGAAGTGGTGAGCTTTGCATACGTGCGGTGTGCCCAAGCCATGAGTTCATCATGGTTTTGGCTCGCTTCAAAACTTAAAGGGGACGACTTGAGTATCTTCGTTAATCCTGAATATTGAGTCAGTGTATTGTCGCTGAGAACTTTAACCCGCTCGCCACCGTACAATATCAGGTTTTTTACAAATAGCCCCGCCAGCTGAGGCAAGACATTGTGCATTTGCCATCTCGTCACGTCGTACTCAGTTGGCTTTGTTCGGTTTTTCTTATACGCATTTAAGAGTTGCTGGTGAGGCCATTGTTCTTTTTCGCCTGGCTTTACTTTTTCATACCACTTGTCATCCCAAGTTTGTGCATAAATATCATCGAGCTGCTTCTCTTGATTGGGAATACTGAGTGTTTTCAGCTCATAGGCGACGTGTCTTGCCGGGTAAGCGATGTCTTTTAAGAGTGTTGGCACTACGTCGTCACGGTAATACCAGATCGCTTGCAAGAGAAAATGCAACTGCGCCTTTGAGCAAGGATGGGTTGGTGAGGAAGCGCCAGTTGATGGCTCGACGTCATTGATCAGTTGGTTAATTAAGGCATGAAGTCGGTCTTTGAGCCGATTGAGCCCCATTGAGGGATGAGAAAGCGTTGCCGCGTGTTGCTCATAGAAGATGGTTAAGGCGCGATAAACGAAGAGCGGTAAATGGTAGCGAGTAAACGACGCGTCATCGGCTTCTTTATCTGGCCGGCCTTTACTTTGGCGGCCTTGGATGTGTATTAGACGCAGATAAAGACGGTTATCGACGATTTCAATACAACCTGGCGACGTAAGTATGTGGTGGAGATAGTCGATGGGCAAAGGGGCCACTTCTAGCGCTACGATTAACGCGACCTGCTCTTGACTAAGCGGAGTTCTCTTTTGATAAAAGGTCTCTAAAAATGTGTTGTACCTTTGAAGAAGGTGATAGGACGCACACGCATGAGACGTGATGTTCTCAAAGAGCTTGGCGTCATGATCGACTAATTTTTTTTCTTCTGTTTTCGGTATTTCCCATCCAAGTACATGGTGGAGATACAGTAAAATGGCGGTCAATGCGTTTTGGTAATTCGATTTGAGTCTTGCCGGTTGGTGTATCCATTGTCGTCTGATGTCACTTAACGTGGTTTCCGTGACTTGACGGCGGGCTTCTTGAGTGTTTGGCCAGCGGTGTAACACCCACTTTATGGCGTCTTCTGATGGCGTTAATGCATGGTTTTGCTGCGTGTAATGCACAATGTGCTGGATAGAGAGTGCATGCAAGAACGAAGCAGAAGCCTGGATGGTGGCTTTATCGTCTTTATCGTCTTTATGGCTTGTTGAAGGCGCGCTGCGCGCTGAGTTATCTGACATAGCACACCTTTTGTAAGTTAAAGTTCGAGGCAATGCGATTGACGTGTTGAACGAGTTGTTGACGATGCAGGGGGAAGATATGGTCATTGCCGATATTTTCACCGAGGTTCGCGTGCCCCATCAGTCTATCGATTTGAGCGTTACTTAAAGAAGAAGGGGTAACATGTTCGAGTGCGAATTGAGCAAAAGTATGGCGTATCGAGTAGGCCAAAAAGGTCGCACCTCGTTGTTTTAAAAACTGGCGCAAGAGACTGGCAGAGACCGCTTGCGCCTTTTGATTATCATTGACCAGATACCACAATATGTCTTTCTCTAACTGGAAAGCCTGCGTGGGTAAGCGCGACATTACCCTCTGTTGTAATCGCTGATATTGATGAATTTGCTCAGAAAGGTACTCATTGATGAAGATTTCACGATAATGCCCCTTATCGTACACACTCGCTTTTTTCCCTGGAAAGTAACGCCGAGACTCAATACTGATATGGTGGGTGGGGCGTACGCCAGTACAGATCAAAAAGCATAATGTGAGATGATAAGTGCATAAATTGTAATAGGAGACGAGCGCCTCGAGAGAGTTGTCTTCCTCAATCATTATGGCGTGTGAATGGACATCACTCTCCAGTTGGCGAAAAAAGCTCGCTAAAGTCACCACATCTACGTTACGTCGGCTGCCGATCAATATGGGCGTTTGCGCTGAACTTGGCTTGGATTCGCCTTCGTGATAGTGAAGTTGTTCAATGCTATGAGCTTCGAATGCCGCAGGGATGCTTTGTATTAAGGTGGTATCCACCAAGTAGACGCGTTCTATCCCCGAGCGGTTTTTTGTGCGTCTCTCTACGGTGAATTTCTCTTCAAGATTTAACGCTCTGATCTCAAAAATTAAGCGTTCTAGATAGCGTTCATGCGCTCGAAATATTTTCGCTCGTATTCGGTCACTGGATTCTTGTTGATAATACCGAGCATGGTCGTGATGAACCCTATGATGCTGATGAGTAAGTACATATCGAGGCAGTGCGGAGAGGCGATTGTCATTTTGAATGCAGATATTGAAATAGTTAATGAGGTTATCTTTTCGGCCCACCGATTGCTCTAACTCATCCAATCCATGTTGTTTCCAACGTTTCTCAATCATGGTCTTGAGTTCGCCTTTTTCGTTTGAGCTTAAAAAAGGACGTTCGTAGCCGCGTAAGGAAAGAAATCGCTGAAAAAAAGGGTTGAGACGAGAGGGGACAGGTTGCCATAAATAGACGATGCGGTTTTTGACTGGGTAAGCGACAGCGTATTCAACCCAAGAAGTGGAGTCGTACATGACGGTTCTAAACGCATTTTTTTGACACGTTTTGTAAGCCTGTTGGCGGAAAAGATCGGGCAGTGTGTAGTCTGAGATCTTAGCGCTATTGTCTTGTTTTCTTAACGAGGCTAATTCGCCCGTAAGCCAAAGATAAATGAACACAAAAAAGAATTTTTCTCGTTTTCGTATCGGGAGTCGGCTGCGATTTAAATTTTTGAAAATTCGGGTAAGGGAAGTGACCGAGAGCTTGGCTTCAGGGTAAGGGGCGCCACTTTGTTTGTTTCGATTTTTTCTTTTTTCGTTCGCAGTATAACCCAAAGCGCCCCTCTCAGAATAATCCTAGAGTGAAATATTGTTCAATTAATGAACTGATGTTTATAATAAAATCAAGAGTGATTTGTGAGGTCAAGAGAAAGAAAGGAGGTTGCCATTGTTTGTGCGGTAAATGTGAACTGGCATCCAGAAAAAGTGAATCGCGTAGCATAGAGCTTAAGCTACCGGCCTGCCGGATGACACGGACAATATGGAAACATAAGAGGTAAAAGACACGCCGAGCTAAGGTGAAGCGTCTCAAGCCAGTACAGTGACTTGATTAAGGTTTATATCGAAGATAACCGCATCCAATACCCAGCGAGTGGAGGCGTTATCTAGGTTCTTTTCACAACAAGCAATAATGTTACCGGCTTTTAAGGTGACGCAGCCTAATAACCGGATCAGTATCATCAAAACTTTACCTCGGACTTTTTCGAACCATGAATTTGCGATAATCTCTGAGTAGCATTCTCAACGACTTGCGCATTATGACAACCGCCCCTCTTTCTTTTTTAGCAACGACCTCATCCTCCCCAAAGCAGAAGAATGCGACCAGACATCTTGCTTATTTGGTCGATATAGGGTGTTTAGAGAGAACCGTTTCGGGAGGTCGGAGTACAAGATATGTACCCAATAAGGCTTAATGTTCATAGGGAGGTGCAGTGTGTTTTTTCTGCAGAGCTTTAGAGGTTCTTTTGTGGCTTTTGCTTCCATTACCACACTTGCTATACTTCCATCTATATTTAATCATGTCAGATTATTCATCAGTCAGTTAAAGCCGTGGAGGTGGGATGAAAGAGCAAGTTAAAAAACTCATTGAAGAGATCAATAGAATTCACAAAGAGTTTTCAGAATCTTGCTTTGATCAGGGGATGTTTGAGCAAGTGAAGCTATCTAGGACAATCTCGAACGTTCCGGCCTCTCATATCTATAAATACCGCTTAGTGCTTCATGAAAGCATCAATGACTATCTCATGACCTCTCATATTGACTTGAAATACTTTTATCGAGTAAAAACAAGAGAAAGTATCGACGATAAAATTACGCGTTATAGTGAGCGCGACAATCAGTATCCGGTGAACAATTGGCTCAATGATATTTTTGGGGCAAGGATTATATTAACCAAGTCCGAGATTGCAGAAGTGATGGAAGAGCTGGATAACTGGCAAGATGAACTTGGTTTGAAAAACTGGTATTTGCGTGATAAGGAAGGCTATAAAGGACTTCACATCTATTTTAAAAATAGAAGTAACTTTTACTTTCCGTGGGAACTTCAAATTTGGGATAAAGAAGATTTGAGGTCGAATGTCGAAAACCATGAGAAGTTTAAGCGAAGCTTTATTTAAGATTTATCACGGCGACATTACAAGAGCCATGTGTTTCGTTGTAAACACTCGATGTTCAAAGCAACTCAATCATGTACAAATAAACAATATTAAGTACGCGAGGGTGCTATGAAAACAAGTACCATTTATGCAGAAAAAGCAGTGTCATCAAGCGAAGCTAGAAAGCACTTTAAAGATTGCTTATCAGGGGAGCCTGTCGTCGTTTTATCGAACAATGAGCCTGCTGGTTATATGATGAGCGCCACTTTTTTTGAAGGACTTATGAAAGCTTTAGAAGGCAAGAATGTTGACTCTGCTTCATGGTTTAGACCAATGAGTGCTCGCTTAGCAGTCATTGCTCACCTGAATGCTCAAGCATTAACAGAACTTGATGAGAATACTTTGGGTGAGTTTCAAGAGTGAGTAGGTCATTAAATATTCGAGTTTTTAAGCATAAGATCTGAATGGATGCACTTACTGAAAGTGAGCTTCTTTCATGTCGATACCAATTTCTCCATTTATGGCTAAACGATTCATGAAGCTTGTAGTGCGTAAGCTATCGATATTGCTGAGAGTATTCTTAAATGCACCTGTTGATGGGGTAAAGAGACATCAACGAGCTTAAGTTTTGGTTTACAGAGGAGGAAAAAACATGAATACGACCATTGAAAAAGTGGAAGGTTTAAGCAGTCAACAGTAGGGATTGCTGTGTTGGTCATGACTCATTGCGGGCGGAAAAAGCATTTTGATTTTCACTCCTGGTTTTGTAGCGATGTCAGAGCGGTGAGTGCTAGGTCATTAAAGGGGATATACTTGTTTGGGTATTGTACCAGTGGTCATCAACCGAGCTTCAACAAACGGATGTATAGCATGCTGATTCCAAGTTTTAATCATCGTTGTAGATGGTTCTTATTATATTGTTGACTGCTAACCGATTCTGATAACTATCCAAGTACAGAAAATTACTTTACTTGTCATTCAGTCTTGATGATGCAGATCAGGTTGCGCAACACCTTAATTCTGTTCAATCAACGAGGTTGTTTTCTTGCGCATATTGAGCATACAAAATATCTGCAAAATCGGTTTCCGAGATACCAGCGAGCACTAGGTCTCGAACGGCATCAGCCAACAACTCGTTATCGCTGGTCAACTCATAGTCGTTTAGAGATAAGTACTCAAGAGCCACCATTAATCCAGTTCGTTTATTTGCATCCGGAAGCGCATGGGCTACCGCAATACTAGCCGTATATTTTGCAGCAATCTCAAAAATATCGTCTAAACCATCATAGACAATAGCATTATCAATCCTACCTAAAGCGCCTTGCAATTTAGGAATATCGACGGCCCCATTCATACCAGGCTCAGTATCGAGTATGAATGTATTGATTTCTATGACTCGCTCGAATGGAAAACAAATAATGTCCATTACATATGAGCCAGTTTTTCAAACGTTTTCCGGTGCGTTCTCAATGCTAATTTGGACTCGGATTTAACAATTTGTTGTCCGTAAATTCCTGATAAATCGAGTTTTTTTGTGGCTTTGATCCTGGGCCTTTCAACCGCGCCCACACCATAAGATTCCATTTTCTTATTCATCGACCTTCACCTCTAAAATAACCATTTAAAATCTATTATACTATTAACCCACCCAAAAAACATAACGTCGTATGAGGTGGCGAGGCAACGCTATGACTGCGCTGTCAACAAAACGCCTTCTAAACTGAACATGCTACCCGTGTCAAGCGAGTACAAGCCATAATCTTGTGATCATCGCTATTACCCTTAACACCTACAACATCTCCCTCTGTCTGGTACAGAGCCAGCAGAAAAACGGTGATCAGTTCACTTTATGATAGTGATCTCCCCATCATCTTGTCACGATTAAGAGCGCTGGTGAGGTATTCGACGCTTTGGCAGTATGCGCACGTGCATCGTACTGGGCGAGATATCAAAATACCCCCTGTTTTAGCCCATATTGGGTGTCACTTCATATCGAATATCAAACGAAAAAGGAACGATGCAAGGGGTGTACTTGGCGCTCTCATTGAGCCCCTTTTTCATGGCGTCGGTACAAGTCGGTTGCCATGGTCACTGCGATGCACACTGTCTCAAAGGGGCCTCAGTCGCCACGATTGTGTCTCAGGGTGAAACGTTAATCTCTGCAAGACTTTGATTTTAATTGGGTTTTCGGGCTGAGTAAAAATGGCGCTAAGGCGCTACGGCCTTGAATTAAAACTTCAAACGGTGAGAATACTGCTGACGGTGGTCTCTCTATGAGTTGTTTTTCATGAGAGCGTTTACCAGCATACGTAAGATTATTTAGCTTTAAGCGTTAACATAGTAATCACAGCAACGGTGCCAAATCTTGAAATTAACAGTGCCATCTATAATATTTAAGACTTTACGGGGTATGCTCATTGCGAAATGAGACAGCAACCTAAGATAAAGCTAAAGGCTCATATCAAATTTATTTGTTGGTGAGCTTGGTTGTGAAACTCTCTTACCCATGCTACTAATCGTTTCTCTCACATAGTCCCAATACTCAGGTACATCAAGCGTTTTTGCTTGCAATGTTTGAGGTACAAATCGACTCATCTCGCTGTTGAAGTCTGCCTTGACTGCATCATTTTCAGTTAGGTTTTTTATTTGCCTGCCCAGCGCAATCAAAAAATCATCGCGCTCTTTGTCGCGGGCCTCTAGTTTGTTGTTGATTAACTGGTTATTGACCTCAATGCCTCTTTGATTTAGCCACACAATATCCCATACATCACGGGGCTTAATTCGCCTTGCCCTGTATGCT
Source organism: Vibrio sp. 10N.286.48.C11 (assembly GCF_041469805.1). NCBI lineage: Bacteria > Pseudomonadati > Pseudomonadota > Gammaproteobacteria > Vibrionales > Vibrionaceae > Vibrio > Vibrio sp. 10N.286.48.C11. The sequence goes on from NZ_JBFRLK010000075.1 coordinate 27,589, forward strand.
AGAGCAATGAATTTATCCGCTAAAATTTCGTCCATTGTTTGACAACGGATCAGCATACCTTCTGTTTGTGTGTCGATTCCGTAGTGATTTATAGGCACTCGATTTGTCAAATCGAAAGAGGGTAAAGCACAAACATCAATGTGCATTTTCTGTCTGGGCAGATCAGCACGGTTTGGTTCTTTCTCGATGCTGATTTTCCACGATGATGTATTCCCTTGCTTGTCTGGGCTAGGTTTATTGACGTATACAGGTATCTCATATTTCTTTTGCAAAAAGCTCTGTATTTCATCCTCAAGCCCATCAAACATCGATGGCTTAAAATCATGACCACCATTAAAGTCTAAGTCTTCAGATAACCGAGAACTGTTGTAGCAAAGGCGTAGTGAGGTACCGCCAATGAAGGTGAGTCTTTGTAGTGCCCCGTGTTCTGTCATGACATGCAAAATATCATGATGAAGTATCTCTTTTTCGATCACTTCAACAACGGGTGCTAACTCAGGGTTACGTTTTAGAATTTCGTCTATTTTTTGTTTTAGCATAGTAGAGAGCCTAGTTAGTGATTTATCATTTGTAGGTTTCGTTTACAGCTTTTTAAATCGGCTAATGCTCGATGAGGCATAGCTCGATACATTTTCACCTCTTCGTCGAAGAATAGGTCATTTTCAAGCTGTGATACTTTGTGCTTAGTATGTGTAAACTCAACCACTCCGTAGCGAGTTTTAAATGTCCCACTTCGCCCCCGAGTCATTAGAGTCAGGCGATCCATAATGATTTGAGATATCTTTCCAGTACGTGATAATTCACTCTCTAAACTTATATAACTTAGGTAGCCAGGCCTTAATTTACGGGCGACTTCATATATTGCAGTTCGGGGATTTGGAGGGGTGATTGTGCTTTCAAAGAGACCATTAGCGATTCGATTAATGGTGCCTTTTTTAACACAGTCGTACAGAAATTTGTTAAAACGGGGTGTTTGTTCGACATTGAGAAGGTAGGCAAGTTCAGCCTTACTGAATACGCCTTTGCCAAATTTACTTGATTCAGCCATCGCTGAAATTAGTTTTTCTACCTTAGTCACTGGTCTACACTAAGTTACTTAATATGTAATTTAGTGTAGACCATATTGTGGATAAAAGAAATGGTGGTATCCATCAGAAAAAATACAGGACATATATTTGACAAGGAAACTTGGTTATTGGAGGCGGCTGCCATTTTTCAATACAAATTATCCATGCTTGTTACAACTTGCTCGGCCTGCCCCTGAGGAGCGGGGTTGCGCAAGCGGATGCTCAATATCGCATGTTCAGCTGGCTGTACAAGTAGAGTAGTGAAGACTATTCTTGTTCCGTTAAATGTACATGTAGAGGCTTACGTAAGACTCGATATTTCGAACTATAGCCGACGAATCAAGAAGCATCGCCTGATAAGGCGGTGAGAAGTCACCCTCTGATGAATTACGCAACAAAGCCTCTACTTTTTCGAACCATGAATACGCGATAGAATATGGCCATCACTCTCAACGACTCGCGAATTATGACAACCGCCCCTCTTTCTTTTTTAGCAACGACCTCATCCACCCCAAAGCAGAAGAATAAGCTTAACCAGCTATGGGAGGAAGTAGGAAAAAAACAAAGGCGTATCGAACGTTATCAAGCCAAGCTGGATGATTTTTATCATGACTTCAAAGCATCGACTGAAAAGCAAGAGCAGGCAGTGTGCCGAGCGGCTGAGAAATGGATCCATCATCTGCTGACTTTTATCCCGCGCAAAACGATTAAAGGGCCGCAACGTGAAGCTCTGTACGATTGGATACAAGAAGAGTTGAGCATTTTAGAATCAAATCCCTTTAATCCTGTGGACTCGAGGGTGTTACGTGAGGCGTTCAATCAAGCGCTTTTGGCGTTACCATCGAACCAAGCGGAAGACATCTTGATAACGGAAGAGCAAATGGAGGCGTTTCGCGAAGAGATATCCATGATGCTGGGTTACGAGCTTGATGTCAGCGATGATGAATTAATGGCCATGATCAAGGATCCTCAAAAGTTTCACGACTATCTGCAAAGCGTGATGGCTGAAGAAATGGAAGAGGAACATGTTGAAGAGGATGACATCGATTGGGGAGGTGAGGATTATTTTTCTCAAACCGATGACCAAGCACACTTCGAAGTGTCGCATCCTCAAGAGAGCGACGCGCTTTACAGCGATAAACAGATAAGCAAGTTGTATCGCCAACTGGCTAAGCAATTACATCCAGACAAAGAAACGGACGAAGAGAAGAAGTCAGAGAAAAGCGCATTAATGCAGCAGCTATCACAAGCGAAGAAAGACAAAGATGTGGTGGCCTTGTTTATGCTGGCTCAGCAATACCTCCCTGAGCATGAGATGGTGATGGATGAAGGGATGCTTGAACGCTTAAAGATCACGCTGACTGAAAAAATTGAGCAATTAAATATTGATTATCAAGAGCTTAAGCATGGTGGTGATATCAAAAGTATCATTTGGCAACGGTTTGGTGGGGGTAATAAGGCGTCACGACAGAAAGGGTTACGAGAGTACCGTGATAATTTGCACAAAGAAGCGCAAGATCTCCTGGCTGAATGCCAAGAGGTCAAAACGGTTAAGCAGTTACAGTTGCGTTTAAAGCAGCGTATTGAGGCGTCTCGCTTTAACAATCCGTTTTTTCAAATAGATCCGTCTGAGTTGTTTTCCTGATTGTGCTTGAAGTGGGTAACTAAAGGATAGTATTAGACGGATAAAGTAAAAAGGCCTACAAATAAGTAGGCTCTTTATCTTTAGTTGGCTTTTTGTCTCGCCGTATTGACGATACAAATAGGCTTTTTTATGCAATCGATGAGCAAGCAACAACAATAATTTCATGTCGTTACCACGACTAAAAGCGGCGCCAATTACATGAGTAGAAAAGACTGTCACCACCCGCTTGGACGAGGGGGGGGGCGAAGCGGGTTTTCCTTTGGATAACCACACCTCAAAGATATCGCTCGACTTCATTGTTCATTCAGAGAATAACGGCTTGCTCGATAGTCATGTCGGCGAAACGTTGTTCATCAAATGACACTTTTTTTCACAACCGATCCTACTACCTGCCACCTTTCTTGATCTTCCACTACAGTTTTGACTGTAAACTGTAGTAAAATTACGCTAATTTGTTTTAATACCGATTTATTTTGAATTGAACGAGGTCAGTCCTATGTCAGCTAAGAAGCCAATGGCTCTAGTGATCCTTGACGGTTACGGTTACCGTGAAGACAACCAAGACAACGCTATCGCGAACGCTAAAACACCAGTATTAGACGGTCTTATTGCTAACCAACCTAACACGCTAATCTCGGCTTCTGGCTTAGATGTAGGCCTACCTGATGGCCAAATGGGTAACTCTGAAGTGGGTCACACCAACATTGGTGCGGGTCGCGTGGTATACCAAGATCTTACTCGTATTACTAAGTCAATTTCAGATGGTGAGTTCGGCCAAACTGAAACGCTAGTGAACGCTATCGATAAAGCGGTGAAAGCTGAGAAAGCGGTTCACATCATGGGCCTTATGTCTCCAGGTGGCGTTCACTCTCATGAAGATCACATCTACGCAGCTGTTGAAATGGCAGCAGAACGTGGCGCAGAGAAAATCTACCTACACGCATTCCTAGACGGCCGTGATACGCCGCCACGTAGCGCAGAAAACACACTGGCACGTTTCCAAGAACTGTTCGCTAAGCTAGGCAAAGGCCGTGTGGCTTCGCTTATTGGTCGTTACTACGCAATGGACCGTGATAACAACTGGGATCGCGTTCAAGAGTCTTACGACCTGCTGACTCAAGCAAAAGCAGAATTCACGTTTGATACAGCGGTTGCTGGCCTAGAAGCGGCTTACGCTCGTGATGAAAACGATGAGTTTGTAAAAGCGACTGAAATCAAAGCAGAAGGCGAAGAGTCTGCCGCTATCGTAGATGGCGATGCAGTTATCTTCATGAACTACCGTGCTGACCGTGCTCGTGAAATTACACGTGCATTCGTTCCTGATTTCGATGGTTTTGCTCGTAACGTATTCCCAGCGATCGATTTCGTGATGCTGACTCAATACGCAGCAGACATCCCGCTTCTATGTGCATTCCCACCGGCTTCTCTAGAGAACACTTACGGTGAATGGCTATCGAAGGAAGGTAAAACGCAGCTACGTATCTCTGAAACAGAGAAATACGCGCACGTTACTTTCTTCTTCAATGGCGGTATCGAAGACGAGTTCGAAGGTGAAGAGCGTCAACTTGTTGCTTCTCCAAAAGTAGCAACTTACGACCTACAGCCAGAAATGAGCGCACCAGAGCTAACTGAAAAGCTTGTTGCCGCAATCAAAGGCGGCAAATACGACGCTATCGTTTGTAACTTCCCTAACTGTGACATGGTTGGCCACACTGGCGTTTACGATGCAGCAGTTAAAGCGGTAGAGTCGCTAGACGAATGTCTTGGTAAAGTGGTTGAAGCAATCAAAGAAGCGGACGGCCAACTGCTAATCACAGCTGACCACGGTAACGCGGAAATGATGGTAAACCCAGAAACGGGCGGCATCCACACTGCACACACTAACCTACCAGTGCCACTTATCTACGTAGGTAACAAAGACGTTGAGTTCAAAGAGGGCGGTAAGCTGTCTGACCTTGCACCAACGATGCTTTCTTTGTCTGGTATCGCAATCCCTGCTGAGATGTCAGGCGATGTGATCGTTAAGTAATCACTTAACTTTCATCGAATACTAGAACGGCTACGCGTGAGTGTGGCCGTTTTTTTGTATCTGGAATTTGAGTATAGATGCGGGATGCGAGTAAACGGGATACGAAGAGCTTAAGGGCAGGAATTGGGTAAGAAAAACATGCAGGGGAGAACAGAAGGGCACGACCTTAAACAAAAGACGAAAAGAACAGTCTTGATGAATATCGAAAGAGTGACATTGCTTGAATGATTAGGTAGCTTAAGGCTCATACTATACTTGTCTTTTACCTTATATTTAGGCTGTTTATATGAACTCAAACCCAGACCGTTGGAAGCAACGACTGCAAAACTTAATGAAAGCGCAGCAAAGGCTTGAGAGAGCGTGCTCACAAGATAGCTACAATGAGTTAGAGCTCGCTGGGTTAGTACAAACTTTTGAATTTTCTTTCGAACTGACATGGAAGACCCTTAAAGACTTACTTGAGTTTGAAGGGTTTGATGTGGCTTCGCCGAGGAGCGTTTTTCGTACGGCCTTAGAAGCTAAGCACCTGTCTTCGGAGCAGTGTGAGATTATGCTTGAAGCACTCATAAAACGAAATTTATTGTCCCACACCTATGATGAGGAAAATGTCCTTGAAGCTCAGTCACTGATCTTAGAGTCATTTTCACCAGTGATAGGGCAAGTCACACTCTATTTAAAGCTTAAATGTGATCAAGAGGGTCAATGCGAACAAGAGGTTAAATGTGATCGATAGTTATTTGGTTAAACCAGACTCGGTCGGCCTTAAGCCTCATCAGTATCAGCTGATTGAGGATATTGTTTTGAACCATGTCTCAGTCATTCATGCCTGGGTATTCGGTTCTAGAGCCCTTGGAACTTATAAAGATAACTCCGACATCGATATTGTTATCGAGGGGCATGGGATTTCGTTAAGTGTCGTCGCAGGCTTGCAAGATCGTTTAGAACAGTCGTCGCTTCCATTCAAGGTTGACTTGCTCGTTAAGCATAGAATTACATCAAGCGAGTTACTTGCCCATATTGACACTTATGGGATTAAACTAAAGTAACCGAACGTATTATTATCAGCGTAACGGTGATGTTGATTCTTGAACCGATTGTTTACGTTTTGCCAGTTTATCTCGAATCTGAGTACCTGAATTGACTCGGCCATGTTTTTTATCATCAATAGAAAACGATAATAGTTTCATTAGCGCTATAGCTCCATCTCTACGCTTTCGATCTTCATAAGATTCAATCGTATCAGTGGACATTACCATCACCTCTTTGTATGAAATTTTAAATATAGACTATATGTTGTCTGGTGATAATGGCGCTTCTTGATGGTGAAACTTTATATTATTGATCTAGCGAGGTAAGGCTTATTGCGTTCTATCTACAACCGAACGCTCAAAATCCAGTAACCACTCTTTGCGGTTCATGCCGCCGGTGTAGCCGGTTAATGTGCCATTTGCGCCGATGACTCGATGGCAAGGTACAACAATACTAAATGGGTTCTTGCCATTTGCACCACCCACAGCTCTTACGGCTTTTGGGTTGTCCATTCTCTTTGCTTGTTCACCGTAACTGATGGTTTCGCCATAAGGAATGGTTGTTAAAGCCTGCCAAGCTACTTTTTGAAAGTCAGTGCCTTTTATCGCTCTTAATGGCAAATCGAATTCTGTTCGTTGACCTGCGAAATACTCATCTAACTGTTTCGTCGCCAGTTGGCAAAGCTCATCTGGATTGCTAGTCATTAGCTCTTCGTGATTTACATGGTCAATTTCAATAAGCGACACACCATTACTCACAATGATCATCTTGCCAATCGGTGCGTCATAGAACATTTTGTAAGTGGTGTCTTCCATGTCATCTTCCTTCTTTTAGTCTTTTTCTGCTCTCAAGCTCTTCGAATCTCGTATCTGTTTTTGAGGCTCTTCGCATCCCGTTTACCCGAATCTCGCATCTGCTCTTAAGCTGCTTGAAATTTGATTCATGATGCGCAACACGCTACACTCTCTGTATGATTAAAACATTCAAGCATAAAGGTCTCAAAAAGTTTTTTGAGACTGGCAGTAAAGCCGGTATTCAAGCTAAGCATGAGCGTAAGCTTAGGATGCAGTTGGCAGCTATAGATACTGCAACCATTATTGATGATGTTGATCTACCTGGCTTTAAGCTTCACCCATTAAAAGGGGATAGAGATGGTATTTGGTCAATCACAGTAAATGGTAATTGGCGTATTACTTTCGAATTTATTGATGGTAATGCCTATATTTTAAATTATGAGGATTATCACTAATGAGTATGCACAACCCTCCTCACCCAGGTGAGTTTATTTATGACCTATATATGGAACCGTTTGGTTATAGCTGTCGTTTTGTTGCAAAGCAGCTTGATGTATCCCCTTCTACGCTGAATCGTGTTCTTAAAGGCCAAAGTGCAGTTTCTCCTGAAATGGCTTTACGTCTTTCTAAGTCACTGGGTAGAACCCCGGAGAGTTGGTTAACAATGCAGGATCACTATGATCTGTGGCAAGCAAAACAGAACGTTAATCTAGCGAAGGTAAATACGATCAACTTTGCTCTAGCGACATAAATATAACGAAGATGGACTAAGCGCTGCGTAGTCAGCGTTTGTCTTTCAGTTTTTGGTTTGTACTATCCCTCTTCGTATCCCGCATCTGCTTTAGCCCTCACACGAAGTGCAAAGCAATACCCTGAAATACCACCCATGATGTTCCCCAAGGCTAAACCAATAAACAACCCTTCGACACCATCAATTTGGCTGCCTATCCACGCAAAGGGCAAGGTAAACACAAACAAACGCATGAAGCTCCATTGAAAGGCTTTGAGTGGTTGATGCATGGCATTCATTCCACTGATCAGCATCATCACAATACCTTGGAATCCATAGCTAAAGGGGACGACCAACAAGTAATGCCACAAAATGCCTCGTACGGATTCTTCTTGAGAGAACAGGGCAGCTAAGGGGATGCTCAACGGCACCATCATTAAGAAAATCAAACCTTGGAACATCACAGCAAAACGCATACTGAGAAACAATGCCTTAAAGCTGCGTTGAGAGTTGTTTGCGCCAAAGTTCTGCGCCATGAAAGGCGTAAGGGCTGAAGTCAGAGACATCAACACAATGATAAGAATGGATTCAATACGCTGAGCAGCACCATAAGCAGCAACGGCTTCGGTTCCCTGTTTGGCCAACATCATCATTATGATGGCACCCGCTAATGGATTGAGCGCATTGGACAGTGCCGCAGGAGTGCCGATAGTCAGTATTTGATACCAATCGCTAAGGATGTTTTTGATATTCGGTAAAGCCAGAAGCTTTTCTCGTTTAATCAAGATGTACAGCGAGCAACACAAAGCGCCAAACCAACTGAAACCACTTGCAATTGCAGCACCTTGAATCCCTAGTTCAGGGAAGGGGCCGTATCCAAAAATAAGCAAAGGGTCGAGAACGCCGTTGATTAACCCTGCCAGCATCATGATTTTAGCAGGCGTTTTGGTATCGCCACTGGCACGAATAGCGCTGTTGCCTGCCATTGGGATCACTAATAGGGGAATGGTGATATACCAGATCAGCATGTACTCAGAGATCAGAGGCAGTAACTCCGCTTCGGCACCCAATAAAGTAAATAAGGGGTCGAGTGAGATAATGCCAACAGCGGAAGCGCAGCAGACCAGAAGTAGCGCGAGTAATAATCCATGGCAGGTAAAGCGTGCTGCATTTTGTGCGCTGCCTTGGCCAAGCAATCGACCGATACATGTCGATAAGCCAATACCAATCCCCATGGTGATGCAGTTGATGGCAAAGGTGACTGGAAAGGTAAAGCTCACTGCTGCAAGTGCTTGTGTGCCGAGCAGTGAGATAAAGAAGGTATCGACCAAGTTAAACATCAAGATCGCCACCATACCGAATATGGTCGGTATGGTCATGGTACGCAATGTACTCTCAATTGGGGCCGTTAATAGCCCGTGCTTATCTTGCATGCAAAACGCCGATAGAAACCAAAAGCGTAGGATAAACAGATGCGGGATACGAGTAAACGAAAAGCAGGGAAAGATGAGGGGTGAGAATCTGCACTTTAGCTCACAATTTTTTCGTTCCCCCCTTGGGATCTTTCACATCGCCCCAACATATTGTTTGACCCACGCTAATCGTGGCAACTATCAAAATTTAAATGGAAATTATCAGGAGATAAGACCGATGAATATCCGTCCTCTACATGACCGAGTTATCGTTGAGCGCCAAGAAGTTGAATCTAAATCTGCTGGTGGCATCGTTCTAACTGGTTCTGCCGCAGAAAAATCGACTCGCGGTATCATTCTAGCTGTCGGCAAAGGCCGCATTCTAGAAAACGGTTCAGTGCAACCGTTGGACGTAAAAGTTGGCGATACCGTTATCTTTGCTGAAGGTTACGGCACGAAAACTGAAAAAATCGACGGCAAAGAAGTTCTGATTATGTCTGAAAACGACATCATGGCGATCGTCGAGTAATCTATTTTTCATTTAACTCTCAGTAAAAGTTATCAGAGCCAGTATTGGATGATTCATATCGTCATTCCAGAAATGAGGAACGAATTATCTGGAATCTAAACAGAGTGCGATTTGAGTAGATTCTGAATCACGTTCGTCCCTCACTGTTCAGAATGACGCGATAACGCTGAGACGCCCCGAAACAAAGAATTTGAAAGGAAATTAAGATGGCTGCTAAAGACGTTAAATTTGGTAATGACGCACGTATTAAAATGCTAGAAGGTGTAAACGTTCTGGCTGACGCAGTAAAAGTAACACTAGGTCCTAAAGGCCGTAACGTTGTTTTAGACAAATCATTTGGCGCACCGACTATCACTAAAGATGGTGTTTCAGTTGCACGTGAAATCGAACTTGAAGACAAGTTCCAAAACATGGGCGCGCAAATGGTTAAAGAAGTGGCTTCGCAAGCGAATGACGCGGCGGGCGACGGTACGACTACAGCAACAGTTCTTGCTCAAGCAATCATCACTGAAGGCTTAAAAGCCGTTGCTGCTGGCATGAATCCAATGGATCTTAAGCGCGGTATCGACAAAGCAGTTATCGCTGCAGTTGAAGAGCTAAAAGGCCTTTCTGTTCCATGTGCAGATACAAAAGCTATCGCGCAAGTAGGTACTATCTCTGCGAACTCTGATTCGACAGTAGGTAACATCATTGCTGAAGCGATGGAAAAAGTAGGTCGTGATGGCGTTATCACAGTTGAAGAAGGTCAGGCTCTACAAGACGAGCTAGACGTAGTTGAAGGTATGCAGTTCGATCGCGGTTACCTATCTCCTTACTTCATCAACAACCAAGAAGCAGGTTCTGTTGATCTAGAAAGCCCATTCATTCTTCTTATCGACAAGAAAGTTTCGAACATCCGTGAACTTCTTCCGACTCTAGAAGCAGTTGCTAAGGCATCTCGTCCACTTCTTATCATCGCTGAAGATGTAGAAGGCGAAGCGCTTGCAACTCTAGTTGTGAACAACATGCGTGGCATCGTTAAAGTGGCTGCTGTTAAAGCGCCTGGTTTCGGTGACCGTCGTAAGTCTATGCTGCAAGACATCGCTATCCTAACTGGCGGTACGGTTATCTCTGAAGAGATCGGCCTAGACCTAGAGAAAGTAACGCTAGAAGACCTAGGTCAAGCTAAGCGTGTAACTATCACTAAAGAAAACTCAACCATCATCGATGGCGCGGGCGAAGAAACAATGATCCAAGGTCGTGTTTCTCAAATCCGTCAACAAATCGAAGATGCAACGTCTGACTACGACAAAGAGAAACTTCAAGAGCGCGTAGCTAAGCTAGCTGGCGGTGTTGCAGTAATCAAAGTAGGCGCTGCAACTGAAGTTGAGATGAAAGAGAAGAAAGACCGCGTTGAAGATGCACTTCACGCAACTCGCGCTGCCGTTGAAGAGGGTGTGGTTGCTGGTGGTGGTGTTGCACTTATCCGCGCTGCATCTAAAGTTGCTGGCCTTGAAGGCGACAACGAAGAGCAAAACGTCGGTATCCGTGTTGCACTACGTGCAATGGAAGCGCCTATCCGTCAAATCACGAAGAACGCAGGTGATGAAGAATCTGTTGTTGCTAACAACGTTCGTACTGGCGAAGGTAACTACGGTTACAACGCGGCGACTGGCGAATACGGCGACATGATTGCAATGGGTATCCTAGATCCAACTAAGGTAACTCGCTCTGCACTTCAGTTCGCAGCGTCAGTTGCTGGTCTTATGATCACAACAGAAGCGATGATCACTGATAAGCCACAAGATTCAGCTCCTGCAATGCCTGATATGGGTGGCATGGGCGGTATGGGTGGCATGGGCGGCATGATGTAATCATCCCCCTTTCTCTATAGCAGAGAAAGTCACACATAAGCTTTAGAAAACGGAGACTTCGGTCTCCGTTTTTTTGCTCTTAAGCCTTATTTATTCGCATCCCGTATCTGTATTTCAGCTTCACCATCACTCTTTTTTTCCAAAGCTCCTTGGTCAGCCTGCCTTGTGCGTAAACTGTTGTTCATCAATTTTTTGCAGCATCATGTCACGCTTAAATGGTTTTGGAAGATAATCGTTCATTCCACACTCGAAGCAACGTTTAATATCATCATCGAGCACGGATGCCGTTAAAGCGAGGATATGTGTTGCCTGAAGTTGCAGGTTTTCTTCATAGCGCCTGATTCGCTCTGTTGCCTCAAAGCCATCTACATTCGGCATCATGCAGTCCATCAAAACAAGGCCGATGTCTTGATGATGCTCTCGATATAAATCAATCGCTTCTTGTCCATCATTGGCAATCCAATATTCAATCCCTAACTTATCTAAATTGATACATACCACCTTCTGGTTTACGCGGTTATCTTCAACTACGAGGACTTTTTGACGTACAGTCGCTTCTATCGGCTCTGGTTGATGTTGAGGGGGTTGTGGCTGTGACCTTTCAAGCACGGAGTTCAACATGCTACTTAAGCGGGAACCGAGCATAGGAAGAGTCACATAGCCTGAGATAAAATGACACTCACTCATAGGATCACTAAGATTATCTTTCACTATGATGATTTTCACCTCTGGTGCTAAGCGATGCAGTGTTTTGGCTTGGTTAATATCTTCCATCAAAGCGATCTCTGGGAGGTCAGTTGCCGCCAAGTTTGTTTCGATTGATTTTAGTTGTGGTGAGTAACCAAGGCGGAACAAGTCATCGAGTAAAAGTTTCGATGGCGCATCTGAATAATAGACAACGGTTTGTTTACGATTTTTATGTTCAGAATGATCTGATGGCACTACGGTTAATTGGAAATGAAAGCAACTGCCCACGTCTTTCTCTGACTCAACGCTTATCGAGCCTCCCATCATTTCCACCATACGTGACGAAATACTAAGCCCTAATCCGGTCCCCGCAATATTGGAGGTGATGTTGGTATCTTCTTGGCAAAACGCTTTGAAAATGTGCTCTTGTTGGTCTGCTGCGATACCAATACCTGTATCTCGAACAGAAAACTCGACCACACACTCTGTTTCCAATGATGGAAGCCGTTTAGCGGTGAATACGATAGAGCCTTGTTCTGTAAATTTGATCGCATTTGAGGCTAAATTCATCAACACTTGGCGAATCTTATTCCCATCAACATGAATGTACTCTGGGAGCTCGCCATCAATTTCAACTTCCAACTTAATCTGCTTTTGATAAGCTTTAGAAGAAATCAGAGTCACGCTATCAAACAGCAGCTCTCTTAAGTCTGTCGTATGTGGATTAATTTCCAGTTTACCCGATTCAATTTTGGACAGATCGAGAACATCGTTGATCAACATAAGTAAGGTTTGAGAAGAGGTATAGATAGTCCCAAGGCAGTCTTTCTGTTCTGCGGATAGTTTGGTTTCTGCCAGTATTTCTGACATACCAATCACGCCATTAAGCGGTGTCCGTATCTCATGAGACATATTGGCAAGAAAGGCACTTTTTGCACGGTTTGCTTGTCGTGCTTTCTCTTGTGAAACAATCAATTGAGTTTCAAGTTGACTGGCACGCCACACAACATAAAGCAGCACCAGTAACGTCACCCCTCCTAATGCGGCTGTCGATAAGTAGCTGTACGACTTTATCTGCGTCAGGCTCTCTGCGATCTGCTTGGGTGTTTCGGTGAAAAGTAAGTTGAGCTCATCTTCAACATGATAAATACTGCTGGTGAGTTCTCCTTTGAGGCCGCTATCAGAGCTGTACCCGACACTCTTTAACCCTCGCTGCAATCGCCAAAAGTGGCGTTTAAAATTATTAAACGAAGCTAATGCACTGATCGTTCGGGAATTCTGTTCTATTTCATCTTGGATTTTGAACAATGAATCGACAATCTTATCTAATGTTGTCTGATCAAAATCGGTAAAGAACTGATACATGAGATCTTGTGTTTCTAAAGTCAATTCTTCAAGCTGCACATTATTGGATTCATGTACGAAGCGCTCAAGTGTCAACGCTGCATTTTTTAGTTTCTCAATGAGCCCAATTTGGTCCCTCTTGCCATGTATGCTGACTAACTCAAGGGCTAATAATGTAAAGGCGGTGTGGTACTCGTCGAGATACTCGACAACTTTGGCATAATTAAAAGAAATATTGAGGTCGCTTCGTACGATTTTCCCATCGATCTCAGCCAGCTTTTCGATCAGCTGACTTCGCTTTATATTGAGTTGTTCTTGAATCTCTGGTTGCCTTGTGGAAACAAACTGCTGCTCTTGTCGTCTGACAGAGAGCATAACGCTATAAGCTTCAGAAAGACTGAGCTGGAGATTAATCATGTCCTGCTCTTTGTTCTTCAGAGCATGGCTAACATAGATATAGAGGCCTAAAAATAACACGATAGCCAAAAAACCACGCGAAATAATCGCTTTAATGGTCTGTTTATTCGTAGGTTCCTTAATCATGCTATTCCCACTGTTTCATATCGTTCTATTCCTATATTAGAATTTAGTTTATTTTCAGAATTTTACGAACATTAGTTTTTGAATACCTGAGGTCTGTTGAGCTTTTATCAATAAATTTTTTAGGATGACATCGCTTTAGATGCGGCAATAAGTGTGTGGGCTATAAGCTTGTGAAACATGTTGATTTTCTCGCCTAGAATTTTGTTTGGAATAATAAGCGTTAGAGCGGAGGTTTCGGTCTCTGTTTTTTTTGCTTTTCGCATCTCGTTCACTCGAATCCCGCATCTGCTCTTAACCATTGCTCTTTATGATTTAGCGGCTTATATTCAACAGTACAGTTATTACATTGATTTAACATGGGTAGCTGTTGAATAAAGGACAATAAATGCTTGATTAAAAATGGATTAATCAAGTTAACAATAAGTCAGTGGAGACTCCCCAATGAAAAAACTACTTTCAGTACTTGCTGTGTCTGCAGCAGTAATGGCACCGGCGGCATTTGCCTCTTCGCCTGTTATGTTTTCAACGATCAATGGCTTCAACGCACCTGACTCAGATGCTGTTGGCGGTGTGCGCTTGGCTTTACTTCACGGACAAGTGAACGACCTTAAAGGTCTTGATCTTGCTGTTGTTGGTATGTCTGAGACGCAAACGACCACAGGTGTGAACCTGGGTATTTTGGGTGCATCAAAAGTGAACCAAGAAATGACCGGTGCATCTCTAGGTTTCTTCAACTGGAACACGGGTAAAACAACGGGTGTTAACCTTGGTGCTGTGAACATTACTAATGATGTGAAAGGCGCGAACGTGAGTTTCGTCAACTACTCAGAAGGTAACACTATGGTTGATGTTGGCGCTGCGAACCTTTCAGAAGTGTCTACGGTTCAGGTTGGTATCTTCAACAAAACCAACAAAATCGAAGGCGTACAAGTTGGTCTGATCAACTGTGCTGACAACGGTTTCTTCCCGTGCTTCCCGATTGTAAACTTTGCTAAATAACGCTGTCGTTTAGCCTTTGGTTCTCCCATTGGCGAGCAACGTTCAGTTAGTGCATTAGCTTTTAAGCGCTAAGCCTATCAACGCCTAAACCCTTGTTTGGGCGTTATTACATTCAATTCTACTTCCACGATAAACTTCTCAAATTACCCAATAAGCATGTTGTTTTATATTTGTTGTTGCGATGTTTTAATTTATAGGTACAATGTGCGATAAATTCCCAATGATGATTTATATGCTTTGATTAACCACCATACCGTCGATTTTAAAAAGGCTTTCTTAGGCCTGACCGCCAGTTTTTTAGTAGTTTTGAGCTTGTTGCTCGTTGATTCAGCGGAAGAATCAGATAAACAGTATGGAATGGAGAACCAAGGCGTAACACGCTCTTTAGCGGAGCTCACACAGATCATCAATGCGCTTGAGTACAACATCACTGCGCTTTATCCACTGCATGGGGATACCTACGTATTCTCGCATGACAAAAAGATCGAGGGTGAGACGTGTTACTTCACCAGTGAGGAGCAACATGCCCCTCGTTTTGATTTTATGTTCTCTGGCCCTCGCGAGATGTGCAACCCGGAATCGGACCTTTATACCGAAGCGGGCAAGCGCCTGTTCATCGCGCCGACCATGGCTTATTTTGCCAATACCATTGATACCATCTCTGCGATTTATTTCATTTCAAAAGAGAAATTCATTATCTCTTCGCCTTCTGATTTTGCCAGTTACATTAAGGGCGACACCTTTGATTCGGTTGTGAATAGCAGGCCTTATTGGGTGAACACGATTCGCTTTGGCTTAGCTCAAGGGCAAGACCAAGTGGTGTATACCGGCCAATATGATGACTACCTGACAGGTCAGAAAGTGGTGACCTTAACCAAAGGAATCTACGTTAATGGTGAGTTTAAAGGGGTGTTGGGTGTCGATGGTTATGTCTCGAACCTAGTATCGAACCCTACCCATGGCTATAAAGTCACCAGTACTCGAGGCGCAAACAAATACGGGTTTATGGATTTTACGTATTCCAAGCCTCTGTATGTTGATGACATTGACACCCAGTTATATCTGAGTATTGAAGAAGATAAGAGCGAGCACTTTCTGCATGTATTGGAGATGGAGAAGATTCAGCTTTCGATACTGTTGGTTTTGTATCTGCTCTCAGTTTTATGGCTATGGCGCTTCTATACAAGACAAGAGCACCAGCGTTTAAATGAGCTAGCAATGCGCGACCCATTAACGGGCTTGCTGAATCGACGTGGTTTTGAGGCTCGATTACTGGCGCAAGATGAGGAGCCGATTATTGGTGTTGGCGTGTTTGATATCGATGATTTCAAAGTCGTTAATGATCAGCATGGCTATAAAGTGGGGGACGAGGTGATTTGCCATGTTGCTCGGTTGATGCTGAACAGCGTTAGACAGCAAGATATCGTGGCTCGATTTGGTGGCGAAGAGTTTGTTGTCGCGATTACGGGTGAATCGTCTGAGTTGCTTTCATCGATCTTTGAGCGAATTCAAAACGACATTAGCCTACAGAGTTATCGATGCCCTACGGGTGACAAGATTAGTATCTCAGTGTCTGGTGGCGCGACGCTTTACTCTTTGTATAAGTTCGACAGCGTAGGGCACTTGTGGGAAAACCAGAGTATTCGTTCGTCTGATGAGCAGCTCTATAAGGCAAAGGCTGCGGGTAAGAATCAGGTGTGTATTCAAGTGTATTAAGTTCTCCCAAAATAATGCGAAGCCTAGTCGTTTGACTAGGCTTCTTTGTATCATTGGCATTACCACTAAGGCTACCAAGTGCTGCGCTATTTCTTCACGCGACCTTTTCGCATCCACTTTTGGTGAACGCCACGACGCAGGCTCTGGAAGCTGTTTTCCACTTTATCGACACCAAGCAGAATCACTAGCGCCATTAGCGTGATAATGACCGATTGGGAAAGATGCCCTAGTGCGATCATCATACCTAATGCTGCGAGTACCCAGATAATTGCGGCTGAAGTCACGCCATGAATCTTGCCATCCAGTGTCATCATTACACCAGCCCCAAGAAATCCAACACCCGTAATTATCTGACCAAGCACACGAGCTTGATCGAGTGTGTTGGGGGATAGGCTGATCGCCATGGTGAGGAAGAAATAGGTACCACTGATGATCAGAATCGACGTTCGGATTCCGACGGGTTTACCGCGTGTTTGCCTTTCGATTCCGATTAAAGAACCACACAGCATGCATGCAGCGAGGCCTGCCCAGCTAAAGGGGGCAAGGTTGAGAGTTTGTTCTATAAATTGTGACATATCACCCCTCCTAAAAATTTAGAATAGAGCCGAGTATGCTAATAATAGACCGGACGATCGAACAAAAACTTTTTGTCTTAACGATTGATAAAGATTACTTAAAACCTAGCAGCCGCTTGTTGTTAAGGTGAAGGCTGGTGTCGTGGTCTCTGTCGCTTCTTGGTACTCAAGGTAGCAGTTATCAGCCTGTTTTTTTCGGCTAGAAGGCGCATAAAGAATAATGCCATCATTCGCATCTGTGTTGGTAAAGAACCAGTCAGCTCGACCCGTATCCCAAACAGCATCTAGAAAGGTTGATTCGATGAGCTGTGACCAAGTTTGATCGTTCATCGCTGCAGGATAACCATAGACCACTGAGATATTGTCACCCTCAACATTAATCGATGCGCTAGCTGCTTTATCTAAGCCCAATGCTGATGTCTTACCATAAAGCATAGCACTTGCGCCCTCCATTCCGCCTTTAAGGCCGTTTAATGTCGAGATACGAGCATCGGTTTGAAGGTTGAGGAACTTAGAAGCTGCAGTGACCGACACAATACCTAGAATCACGATCACCACGACCAGCTCGATGATGGTGAAACCTCTTGAGCTGAACCTAAGCGCTGGTTGAGATATGGTTGCTGGTGGAGCAACTGAGGTATTGTGTTTCATTGATACAACTTCTCTATTCAATGTGTAGGTCGAGCGGTGTCTTGCTGCTGCGCCCGCCAATCTCACGGGTTAACTTCGGAACTAGGTAGCCTGAAACCTCAGAGATTAATCCTTTAAAGTGATGTTTCGCTTCTTCATCTGAAATATAGAAATGAGCGGCGCCCTGAACCTTATCAAGTACATGCATATAGTAAGGTAAAACACCGGCGTCGAATAGCTTTTCGCTTAATTCTTTCAATGAGTTAGCGCTGTTGTTTACGCCTTTAAGCATCACGCCTTGGTTGAGCAGAGTAGCACCACTTAACTTAAGCTTGTGGAAGGCTTGTTTGAGCTCTAAGTTGATTTCGTTAGCATGGTTAATGTGGCTGACCATCACTACATTAAGGCGAGTGTTAGTCAATGTTTGGCAGAGTTCGTCAGTCACTCGCGCTGGAATCACAACCGGTAATCGGCTATGAATTCGAGCGGTCTTTACATGTGGAATCTGTTCGATGGCATTGATCAGCCATTCGAGTTCGCTGTCTTTTGCCATCAGTGGATCACCACCTGACAAGATAACTTCGTTGATCTCTGGGTGAGCCGCCACATAGTCGAGACTGGTTTGCCAAACCGACTTCGAGCCCTTGTTATCTTGGTAAGGGAAGTGACGACGAAAGCAGTAGCGGCAGTTAATCGCACAACCGCCTTTTACAATCATCAATGCACGATTTTTGTATTTGTGCAGTAAGCCCGGAATTGCATTTTCTTGTTCTTCCAAAGGATCGGCGGAATAGCCTTGGTGTACCTCAAACTCTTCGCTTAGCGGTAAAACCTGTCGTAGCAATGGATCGTGTGGGTTGCCTTTTTCCATTCGTTCGACAAAGCTAAGAGGTACCCGAAGTGCAAATAACTCACGAGCAGCGAAGCCTGCTTGCCATGGTGTTGGGTCTATTTCCAATGCCTCAAGCAGTTTTGTCGGGTCAGAGATCGCATTCGATAGTTGTTTGAGCCAGTTTTGCTCAACAGATTCGACTTTTCGGGTTATGATATGCGGCATTGAAATTAACTCAAAGATGTGGAAGAGAAAATCATGGCGTCAGTAAGCACCAATGAATTCAAAGGCGGTTTAAAATTCATGATGGATAACGAGCCTTGCTCAATTATCGAAAATGAATACGTTAAGCCAGGTAAAGGCCAAGCGTTTAACCGTGTTAAACTTCGTAAACTGCTGTCAGGCAAAGTGTTAGAGAAAACATTTAAGTCAGGCGATACAGTAGAACTAGCGGACGTTGTAGACGTTGAACTAGGCTACCTATACAGCGATGGCGAATTCTACCACTTCATGAACAACGAAACATTCGAGCAAATCGCTGCTGATGCAAAAGCAGTAGGCGAGACTTCTAAATGGTTAGTTGAAAACGACGTATGTACTCTAACGTTGTGGAATGATAACCCTATCACAGTAACTCCACCAAACTTTGTTGAGATCGCAGTAACAGAAACCGATCCTGGCCTTAAGGGCGACACACAAGGTACTGGCGGTAAGCCTGCAACTCTAGCAACAGGCGCGGTAGTTCGCGTACCTCTATTCATCGCTATCGGTGAAGTTGTTAAAGTTGATACTCGTACTGGCGAATACGTTGGTCGTGTGAAGTAATTGACTTCAAGTATCTGAAAAAGGTCGCTTAGGCGGCCTTTTTTTGTATCCCAAGATCAGATTCGCGTAAACGAGATGCGGGATGCGGGATGCGGGATGCGAGATACGAAGAGCTGGAAGAGCAGATATGTGTGAACGAGATGCGAGATACGAAAAGCAGGAAGATCAGAGTCGAGTCAGAGAGATAAGATATTCAACAAATAACAAAAAAGCAGAGCTGGATAACCTAGCTCTGCTTTCGCTTTTCTGCTTTTAAGCTCTTCGATACTCGATTACTCGATTACTCGATTACTCGATTACTCGAATCTCGAATCTCGAATCTGCCCTTAACTCTTAAATCATAAAGATGAAAATAACAGACAATGCGCTGATTAGGCCTGCAACGAAGTAGCAGCCCACTTTACCCGCAACGCCGACATGGAACTTAAGGTCGTGCATGCCGTGGTGAAGACGGTGCATTGCGTGCCACATTGGCAGTGCTAGCGTACCGATGATGAATAGCGCACCGATAATGCTGGTGGCGAATTCAGACACACGCTCGTAGCTCATTGCGTCCGCATCGATGATGCCCATTGGCACTAAGATACCCAGCACTAAGATCGTGATTGGTGTGATCATCGCAAACCAAGTACCGCCAGCGCCAAATAGGCCCCACCAGATTGGCTCATCAGAGCGTTGTGGGTTGTGGTTAACAGGTTTTACTTTGTAATTTGTGTTCATAACGAAAGCTCCTTACACCACAACAAGAACGATTAAAGAAATAAAAGCCACCGCTGCCCACTGGGTCAGTACGATGATTTTTTTATCAACCAATTTGCCTTTAAGACGGATTGGCATTACTTGAGGCATCATGCTGAAGAAGGTTTGAGCGTGCAGCAAGCTGCCTAGCAGTGCCACGATGTTGATACCAACGACGATAGGGTTAGCCATAAAGCTCAACCAACCAGCCCAAGCTTCAGGGCCTTTCACTAGTGCACCCAAACCGAAGGTTAGGAACAGAGTGAATAAAATCAAAGGCAGTACAGTCGCTTCACGTAGCATGTAGAAGCGGTAGAACGGATGGTTGCTCCACCACGTTCTCTTCATCTCACGAACATAAGGCTTACGATTGCTCATATTATGCCTCCTCTGCTGTTTTTACTTGCGATCCATCAGGCTTGAACATCGAGATAACGAAGTCCATTGAAGACTCAACTTTGCCTTGGTTTACTGCAGCCGCTGGGTCTACTTTCTTCGGACAAACGTCAGAACAGTAACCTACAAACGTACAGCCCCAAGCGCCGTTGTCGCCATTGATAAGCTTCATGCGCTCAGCTTTACCATTGTCACGGCTATCTAGGTTGTAGCGGTGAGCCAGAGCAAGTGCCGCAGGGCCGATGAACTCAGGGTTTAGACCAAACTGAGGACATGCTGCGTAACACAAACCACAGTTGATGCAGCCAGCGAACTGCTTGTATTTCGCCATTTGCTCTGGAGTTTGGATGTTCGTGCCGTCTTCTGGCTTACGGTCGTTACCAATGATGTAAGGCTTGATCGCTTCAAGGCGCTCGATGAACGGCGTCATGTCGACAATCAAATCTTTTTCGATTGGGAAGTTAGCCAAAGGCTCAATCTTGAAGCCATTCGGGTAATCACGTAAGAAGCTCTTACATGCCAGTTTTGGCACGCCATCAACCATGATGCCGCAAGAACCACAAATCGCCATACGACAAGACCAACGGTAAGACAGGTCTTTATCTAGGTTATCTTTGATGTAACCAATCGCATCAAGTACCGACATGGTTTCATCAAATGGTACTTCAAAGGTTTGAAAGTGAGGTTCTGCATCGTGCTCAGGGTCATAACGCAGGATTTCAATTTTTTGGATTCGATTCGCTGACATTATGCTTGCTCCTCTTCGCTCTTCTTAGCATTCTCTTCTGCTGCTTTTTCAGCGGCAGCGGCTTTCTCTGCAGCTTCACCGTACAGACGAGCTTTAGGTTGAGATTTGGTGATCTTAACGCCGCTGTAGTCGATGGTTGGTGCTGCATCTTCGTTGTAGAAAGATAGAGAGTGTTTCAGGAAGTTCACGTCATCACGTTCTGTGCAGTTGTCGTCTAGACGTTGGTGTGCACCGCGAGACTCTTTACGAAGGATCGCTGAGTGAACCATCGCTTCTGCAACTTCAAGACCGTAACCCACTTCGATAGCGTAAAGTAGGTCAGTGTTGAATACTTTGCCTTTGTCTTTAATGCTGATCTTCTTGTAGCGAGCTTTCAGTTCAGTGAGTTTGTCGATGGTCTTTTGCATCAAGTCTTCTTGACGGTAGATACCACAACCCGCTTCCATGGTGTGACCCATTTCAGTACGGATATCAGCCCAGTTCTCGTCGCCTTCTTGGTTTAGTAGACCTGCGATGCGCTCTTCAACCGCTTTCACTTGCTTAGCGATAGACTCTTCGTTCCAGCCTTTGAATTCAGCAGCGCGTTTCACCGCTTCTTCACCAGCAACGCGGCCAAATACCACGAACTCAGCCAGTGAGTTAGAACCTAGGCGGTTTGCACCGTGTAGGCCAACTGAAGCACATTCACCAACGGCGAATAGGCCTTTAATACGAGTTTCACAGGTACCGTTAGTTTCAATACCACCCATGGTGTAGTGAACGGTTGGACGAATTGGGATCGGCTCTTTTGCTGGGTCTACGTTTACGTACGCTTTTGCAAGCTCACAGATGAACGGTAGACGCTCTTGCAGGTACTCTTCACCAAGGTGGCGAAGGTCAAGGTGCACGACATCACCAAGTGGGTGCTTGATGGTGTTGCCTTTCTGCTGTTCGTGCCAGAATGCTTGAGAAACTTTGTCACGTGGACCCAGTTCCATGTATTTGTTTTTCGGCTCGCCCACTGGAGTTTCAGGGCCCATGCCGTAATCTTGCAGGTAACGGTAGCCGTTCTTGTTGACGATGATACCGCCTTCACCACGACAACCTTCGGTCATCAAGATGCCAGTGCCCGGTAGGCCTGTTGGGTGGTATTGAACGAACTCCATATCACGCAGTGGTACACCGTGGCGATAAGCCATTGCCATACCGTCGCCAGTTACGATGCCGCCGTTGGTATTACAGTGGTAAACACGACCTGCGCCGCCGGTTGCTAGAACAACAGATTTTGCTTTGATGGTAACAAGCTCACCTTCAGACATGTGAATCGCGATTAGGCCTTGTACTTCGCCATCTTCAACGAGCAAATCCACCACAAAGTACTCATCAAATCGTTTGATTGTGTCGTACTTCATCGAAGTCTGGAACAGAGTATGAAGCATGTGGAAGCCGGTTTTATCCGCTGCGAACCACGTTCTCTCTACCTTCATACCGCCGAATCGGCGTACGTTTACTTCACCGTTTTCTTTACGACTCCATGGGCAGCCCCATTGTTCCATTTGGATCATTTCGCGAGTCGAGTTTTCAACAAAGTATTCAACAACATCCTGTTCACATAGCCAGTCGCCACCGCCAACAGTATCGTTGAAGTGGTTATCTAGGCTATCTTCGTCTTTAATTACCGCTGCTGAACCGCCTTCTGCCGCTACCGTGTGCGAACGCATTGGGTAAACTTTAGAAATCAGTGCTACTTCCAGTTCAGGATTAGCTTCAGCCGCAGCAATAGCTGTACGAAGACCAGCGCCGCCTGCGCCGATGACTGCGATATCTGTGGTAATTGTCTTCACAGTTATTCTCCAGTGTGATGCGGAGTATTCCGCTTGTTATTATAAAAAGCCTATTTAGGAGGTTCTAAATTGTAGGAACCATTTAGCACCCCTAAGCCTTAAGTGGTAGGTTCAGTGTAAGAGAGGAAGGTATTCGAAAAGTTGATGCATTTGGGTTTTTAGGTCGGTAATGCATATGGAGGCATAGAAATTATAGGTTATGTGACTGCAATCACGGCAATGAATCGTTGATAACGATTAACCCACAGGACGGGTGTTAACGGCTTGTTGAGTATGATTTTTGTTATCAATGTTGATGTGAAATCTGTATTGATAATTGTATTGTAGAACGTGATTTTCTGGCTTCATTAAAACAACATTTTGCTTTCACGAATAGAAAGATAGAAGCTTACAAAAGCGATGAAAGGTGGTAATTTTCGTCGCCTAGAATTCAGTAATATGGAACTCAATAATGCACTCTACATGGCAACCGGCCGCAACCATTAAACAGTTAAAGCAACGTGCTGATATCCTTAATCAAATTCGTCAGTTCTTTGCTGAGCGAAACGTGATGGAAGTGGATACGCCTGCGATGAGCCACGCCACGGTGACGGACGTGCATTTGCATACTTTCAAAACTGAATTCGTAGGGCCGGGTTATGCACACGGTCAGCCACTGTTCTTTATGACTAGCCCTGAGTTTCATATGAAACGTCTATTAGCGGCGGGCAGTGGCTGTATTTACCAAATTTGTAAGTCTTTCCGTAACGAAGAAAATGGCCGTTATCACAACCCTGAGTTCACTATGTTGGAGTGGTATCGCGTTGGCTTTGATCATCATGACCTGATGGATGAAATGGATCTGTTGTTACAGCAGGTACTTAAATCAGGCTCAGCAGAGCGAATGACTTACCAACAAGCCTTTATTGACGTGTTAGGTGTGTGTCCCCTGGAAGATTCGATGGCTACGCTAAAGCAAGCCGCAGCAAAACTTGGGCTCAGCGATATAGCTGACCCTGAAGAAGATCGTGATACCTTGCTGCAGTTGCTGTTTAGTATTGGGGTTGAAGCCAAAATAGGGCAACAAGTCCCTGCGTTTGTTTATGACTTTCCGGCTTCACAAGCGGCATTGGCTAAGATTAATCCTGAGGATTCGCGAGTGGCGGATCGCTTTGAGGTGTATTTCAAAGGCATCGAGTTAGCAAACGGCTTCCATGAGCTAGATAAACCACAAGAGCAGCTCAAGCGCTTTGAAGATGACAATGCCAAACGTATTGAGATGGGCTTATCGCCTCAACCGATTGACCATCACTTGATTGAGGCATTAAAAGCGGGCTTACCAGACTGTGCGGGTGTTGCTTTAGGTATTGATCGTCTGATCATGCTGGCGTTAGGTTATGACCACATCGATGACGTGACGGCTTTTCCTTTCCCACGTTCTTAACTTTTTGCTTTTGTTTTTACTGAGAGTGAATAGTCATTAGCTATTCACTCTCAGTTTCCAATCAGCTGCCAATTAACTTCACTAGCTAGCTGACTAGAATACCAGTACCCACTACGGCAACAATGGCACCGATCCAAGCGTAGGCATTTGGTCTCTGTTTGGTGTACAGCCAAAGTATTGGTAACAACATGATTGGTGTGGTTGAAGATAACAGAGCAACCATGCCGACATTGCCTTCCTGAAGCGCATACAAGATCAGCGTCATTCCCACCGCCATAGCAAGAAAGCCGTTCACTGCGGTAATCGCGAATATTTGACCATTCATCGGGTTAATTGCGCGTGAGAGCTTAGCGCCAGTTAGACGAAATGCGGAGTGAGCAACAAAAGCGGTAATCATACGAATCGCTGAAGCGGCAACAGGGTCTATGCTGGTTTGCATCACGGGTTTTGCAATAATACCGCCCAAGGCTTGGCAAATAGCGGCAGTGATTCCGAGAGCTACACCAATCCACACGGTGCCCTTGATGGTTTCGAGTTGGTTGTTGGCTTGTCCTCGACGACCAAAGAATATCGCGGTTAATACACCACTGAACACCAAAGCCGAGCCAATCAGCTCCACCGAAGTCATGCTTTCGCTAAATAGGAAGTAACCAAGAATTGCCGAGAACACGGCGTGACAAGAGAACAGCAAACCTGCTTGGCGCGGTCCCATTCTGTTCAAACAAGCAAATAGGGCGGTATCACCAATGAAGATGCCAATTAGCCCAGACAGCATCATCGGCGTGACTAGGTCTGCTTCGACCGTTGACCAGCCACCAGTAAACCAAGCCATGCTCGATAAGATGATAGCAGTGCAACCCATGCGCCAACGGCTATAGGCGAAAGAACCTAAGTGTTGAGCAGGCTTTACTGACATCAGGCTCGCGATAGCCCAAAGAAAAGCGGCAGCAAGAGCCAGCCATTCGAATCCCATTGAAGTGTACGTCCGTGTCAAAATGTAGAAGTGGGGGATTCAATATGCACTAAACCTTCCAGATAGCAAAGACGTGATTACTATCTGGAAGGGCATTAGTAGGGATTAACGTGCTAGGTGATGATAAACAGGGCGAGGTAAACCATCAGCAAGCCCACAATACCTAAGATGATGCCCATCTTCGCCATGTCTTTGCTTTCGATAAGCCCGGTCGAGTAGGCCAGTGAGTTTGGTGGTGTCGATACGGGCAGAATCATGCCAAGTGACGCAGAGAAGGCGACCACAACCAGCAAGCCTTGCAGACCACCAATCGCAACTAGGCTTTCCATGGAAGCACCAATTGCAGCGGCTATCGGCATCAGCAAGTTGGCCGTCGCAGTGTTTGACATGAAGTTCGCCATTAACCAACACACGATAGACAATGTCAGTACCACAGCTGCAGGTGAGAGCGATTCATAGTCAATTGCGTGTGCGAGTGCAGCGGCTAAGCCTGTTTTATCTAAGCCAATACCAATCGCAATACCACCTGCGACCAGCCACAACACATCCCAGTTAATCAGCTTGAGCTCTTCTTTACCCATGATGCCAGTGAGCGTAAACACAGCCAATGGAATGATAGACACGACATAGGTGTTCATGCCATGCAGTTTGGTGGTCATCCACAATAAGATTGTCGCAGCGAAGGTGATGTAAACCACAATCGCTCGCCAGCTCTTTCTAAATTGTCCATCGAGCTTGAGCACCATGTTTCTTTCTTTAGAAGGGAAGAGTTTTTGTAGAAGAAACCAAGCGATGGTGAGTTGGATGATCACAAAGGGTAAGCCCATCATCATCCAGCTGAGGAAGTCGATGGTATTTTCACCCGTTAGGTATTGCAGCGCGATGGCATTGGGCGGTGTACCGATTGGGGTTGCGATACCGCCAGTATTGGCAGCAATTGGAATACACAACACGAGCGCTTTGATACCCATATCGCCTTTTGGTGCAGATGCCACGATAGGGCCGAGCAGCGCAAGCATCATTACCGTTGTTGCGGTATTTGACATGAACATTGAGAACACGGCGGTGATCAGCATTAAGCCGAGCATAATGAAGCGCGGCTCTGTACCAAATGGTTTGAGAAGCACTCGAGCTAGGTTGTTATCGAGTTCGTACTTGGATGCGGATATCGCAAGAGCAAAGCCACCCATGAAAAGGATGATGATTGGTGATGAAAATGCACCGAAGATGTCGGTATATTTGATTAACTCACCGAGATCGTGCCCCGCTGGTGGATTTCTAAATAGGTGTAAACCTTTGTCAGATATCATCACCAGTTCAAGCGCAATGATCAAAATGGAAGTGGCGAATACCGGAACAGGTTCAAGCACCCACAGCAGGGCTGCTAATAAGAATATCGCCAACAGGCGGTGTTGAATCAGCGTGAGATCATCGATTGGTATTGAATCTATCGGCATGAATAACACGCCTAAGGGAATCGCAAAACAAATCAACAGCTTGACCAGAACGCCAACATTGAGTTTAGGCATGTACAAAGACCCTATAAATAAAATATCTTCAAATAGAGTAAGTTATCTGGCTTTCTGGTACTTGGAGACGGGTTGGAAAATCAAAAAGTTGTTTAAGGTTTCGACAGTTGTTTTGTTTTTGGTCAATCTTTTATCTGGGCAATTAGAGACAAGAGTGAGAAGCATCAGGTGGCTGGGCAGGGTTTGAAAGATTGAGTTGTTAGAGCTTGAGTAGCAAATGAATCGGTAGAGTTAAGAAAAAGGCGCGTTCTTCTCTGAAATAGAAAAAGTAACGCGCCTTGAAAGCTTAAATGAGTTAACTCAAATTGTTAAGCTTGGTCAGTGTTCTCAGCAGAATCGGTAACAACATCGTCATTTTCTTGCGCTTCTTTGCCAGCAATGTGCGCGAAAGGTGTACCAAGAACCGTTTTCTCGCCATTTTGCATAGTGTCGTCAAACTTGATCGCATCTTTAGCGAACAGGTTGATAACGGTTGAACCAAGCTTAAAGCGGCCCATCTCTTCGCCTTTCTTCAAGATGATTGCTTTGTCACCTTGTGCAGGGTAATCCCATTTGTAAACCGAGTTACCACGAGGTGGGGTGATGGTACCTGCCCATACTTGCTCAATGCTACCTACGATCGTTGCGCCAACCAGCACTTGTGCCATTGGGCCAAATTCCGTATCGAAGATACAAACGACACGCTCATTACGTGCGAATAGGTTTGGAACGTTTTCTGCCGTTAACGGGTTAACTGAGAAAAGGTCACCTGGAACGTAGATCATCTGGCGCAGTGTGCCGTCGCATGGCATGTGCACGCGGTGGTAATCACTTGGAGACAGGTAAAGCGTTGCGAATTCACCGTCTTTAAATTCATCCGCTAGCGCAGCATCACCACCCAATAGCTCGCGAGCTGAGTAGTTATGGCCTTTCGCTTGAATCAGTTGACCGTCAGTAATTGGGCCAAATTGGCTCACACGTGCATCTGCAGGGTGAACAATAACAGACTCACCTTCAGCGATAGGACGCATGCCTTCTTTCAATTCACGCACGAAGAATTCATTGAATGTTTTAAAGTGTTTTGGATCGCTATGCAGAGCTTCATCCATGTTCACTTTGTATTGCTTGATGAACCAGTTGATGATCGCTGTCGTTAAGCCGCCCGCTTTAGCAGACGCAAGTTTGCCGACTAGGCGAGTTAATCCATGTTGTGGAATCCAGTACTGCAATCCAACTTTAATCTTATCCATTGTATTAATTTTCCAATGCTAATTGTTTTTCAATTAAATCTGTCGATGACGGTTTAGGGCGCGAGATGTTACTTAAATTCGCGCCAATTGTCAGTAAATGCACACATTTGTTCACAAAAACGCGATTAGAGATCGGCTTTTTTGTTGCGTGAATACTGACGGTTATCTTTGTTACTCGCCATGCTTTCAATGATGCGGTGGTAGTTGTCGAAACGTAATCGACTGATCTTTCCGTTTTCTACCGCTTCGCGCAGGATGCAGCCTGGGTCATCAATGTGTTTACAGTCACGGAACTTACAACCGCCAAGGTAAGGCTTGAACTCGATAAAGGCTTCAGTGATTTCGTCGGCCTCTAGGTGCCATAGGCCGAATTCACGCACTCCTGGTGAATCAATCAGATCACCACCAGAAGGGAAGTGGTATAAACGAGCTGCCGTGGTTGTGTGCTGACCAAGACCTGAGTTCTCAGAGACTTCGCCTTCTTCAATGTCTAG
The DNA here is from genome assembly GCF_041469805.1 of Vibrio sp. 10N.286.48.C11. NCBI lineage: Bacteria > Pseudomonadati > Pseudomonadota > Gammaproteobacteria > Vibrionales > Vibrionaceae > Vibrio > Vibrio sp. 10N.286.48.C11. The sequence goes on from NZ_JBFRLK010000075.1 coordinate 56,181, forward strand.
CGTAGGCATTAATGCATTCACTAGGCTTGATTTACCCACACCCGATTGACCAACAAAGATGTTGATACGGTCTTTGAGTTCAGCTTCCAGCTCTTTGATGCCGTAGCCAGACTCTTTACTCACGAACATCACTTTATAGCCGATCTTCTCGTACTCTTTAAGTGTTTCACGGTATTCAGCAATCTGCTCATCAGTCAGTAGATCGACCTTGTTCAGTACAACAAGCGGCGCGATGTTTACCGTTTCTGAAGCAATTAGGTAACGGTCGATAATATTAAGTGATAGCTCTGGTAGCACAGCCGATACGATAACCATTTGGTCGACGTTCGCAGCTACTGGCTTTAGGCCATCGTAGTAATCAGGGCGAGTCAGCATTGAAGTTCTCGGCTCAACCGCTTCCACAACGCCAGAAATACCGGCCATTGATTCTAAGCCTGCGCGCCAAGTCACTCGGTCACCAGAAACTAAAGTCTCGATACTACGGCGTAAGTTACAACGATGAACTTCGTTAGTTTCAAGATCTTCGATATCAGCATGTTGGCCAAAGCGCGTAATCACGAGTCCGCTTTTGGTTCCGCCAAGCATGTTCTCATCCCATTGGATAGAATCTTCTTTCTTGAGTCGCTTGTTCTGGTTGCTACGTACACGACGTACTTGACCTTTGGTTAACTTCTTTTTTTTAGCCACAATTTTTCACTTAACACATCTAACTTGATGATTGGGGACTCAAACAGGATGTTGCTGGTACCACGTGATTTCGATGGTCCTAAAGCTAGTTTGAGTATAGTTATTTGGGTATAGTACCTCTTTTACACATAAACAAATAGGCGACGCCTTATGTCCTTTAGCGATCAGAACCTTATTTGGGTTGATCTAGAGATGACAGGACTTGATCCTGAAACTCATAAAATCATTGAAATTGCTACTATCGTTACTGATAGTGAGCTTAACATCCTGGCTGAAGGACCTGTTTTGGCTATTCACCAACCTCAGAGTGAATTGGACAAGATGGACGAGTGGTGTACAACGACTCACACTGGCAGCGGCCTCGTGAAGCGAATTCAAGAAAGCACGGTTTCAGAGCAAGATGCCATCCAACAAACCATTGAGTTTCTTGAAAAATGGGTACCAAAAGGTAAGTCACCAATTTGTGGCAACAGCATTGGTCAAGACCGTCGTTTCCTATACAAGCACATGCCAGAGTTAGAAGAGTACTTCCACTACCGCTATGTTGACGTAAGCACTCTGAAAGAGCTGACTCGTCGTTGGAAACCTGAAGTGTTAGATGGTTTTTCTAAGTCGGGAAGTCACCTTGCGTTAGACGATATTCGAGAGTCGATCGCCGAGCTGCAGTACTACCGAAAAACGATTATTAACATCTAGTCGAATAAAATGATCACGTTTATCTAACTTTTCAGGGACATAAGAGCCGTTTTTTTTGCAAATCTGTGTGCTTTTACAGCAGTTGAGTAAAAAGTTTCGTAATTTTGCATTAAGGACTTGCATCACAAAAAAATGCTCTTATAATTCGCAGCCCTGAACGGAGAAAGACGTTTTCAGATTGCGATACTAGCTCAGTTGGTAGAGCGCAACCTTGCCAAGGTTGAGGTCATCGGTTCGAACCCGATGTATCGCTCCAATTTGTAGGTTACGGCGAAAGCGGTAATCGAAAGGTGAAAGACCTTTTATAATGCGATACTAGCTCAGT
>NZ_JBFRLK010000076.1:0-7787 GCF_041469805.1 Vibrio sp. 10N.286.48.C11
TCCTGCGGTCTACTCACCATCAGATGCACTGGCGATTAGACGTTGGTTTTAAAGAAGATGAATGTCGGATACGTCGAGAGCAAGCCGGTGAGAATTTAGCAGTTATAAGACATATAGCTTTAAATCTGCTGACGGAAGAAATCAGCTTCAAAGCAGGGATCAAAAGAAAGCAGAAAAAAGCGAACCGCAATAACGCTTACCTTTCGCGAGTCCTTGCAGGGCAAGGGGCTTCGTAATCTTGCCCTGGCTTCTGCCATTTTCAGACTTAAGTTTATCAGAAATAACGTAGTTACTGAGATGACGAGCAACGGTCGATTCATGAATACGAAAGGCTTGTGAAATCATAGCCTGACTCCAGTCTTCAGAAGCCAGTAAAACAGCCTTAATACGGTCACGCACTCGACCATCACGAGTAGAGTCGTGATGGTCGAGTTGCATTTCTATTGAGGAGTCAGTGTAATTTTCATGGTGCGTAGCATGATCCTGATTCTAAAAAAATCAAGCATCTTCAATGATCACGGGTATAGCAAACCTTTATTTGCGGGGAAGTTCATTTTTCCGTAACTTAGCAGCGATTCACTATGTGGTAATTTGAATGCTAACAATCGAGAAACATTTAAAGTAGGGCTGAAACGAAATACGGATGTAAATCAGAGCTCTACTAATTTTCTTAAGTTTTGTAGGACAAGATGTTTGTGTTATTTTTTGCGACATGAGTACTTTAAATTAAATTTAACTCGATTGAGTGTAATTAGTTTATATATTGTTAGAGGTTAATTTATGAAAAATATTGTTGGGTTATTACCTGTAAGGTTAGAGTCCTCTCGATTACCAGGAAAAGCATTAAAAGATATAGAAGGAATGCCTGCGATTATACACGCTTATAAGAGAGCTAGTCTTTCTAAGATGCTTCAAGATGTTTATATCTGCACCGATTCTAAAGACATTATAGAAGTCGCAAGTCAATATGGTTGTAAGGTTATAGAGACAGGTAATCACCGTAATGGAACTGAGAGGATTAATGAGGCTGTAGGTCAAATAAACGCGGATATTGTTATTAATATTCAAGGCGATGAAGTGTTAGTCAATCCTCAACATATAGACTCGATCGCAGCCACAATGCTGGATAGTTCTCCCGATTACTGTTTGGGTGTTACACCTTTTGAAAAGTTCAATAGCCCACAGGATTTTAAAGCTGTTTTAGATTTATCTGGGAATATGATTTTTTGCTCTCGTTCAGATATACCTAATCAATCAATTAATGATGGCGAGTTACTTAAAGTGGTTTTTATTGTAGGTTTTACTAAGGCGTCTTTAAAACAATTCATTGAATGGCCAGAAACGCCTTTAGAGCGCGCTGAACCGAATGAATTTTTGAGAATTATTGAGCATGGTTACAAGATAAAGACGGTTAAATTAGATAGTGCAAAAATTAGTTTAGATACAGAGTCTGACCTAAAAGAAATTAGGGAATTAATGAAAAATGATTCAATTTATCCCATGTATAGGAGTTAGTTATGCTTAAAAAATTAGTAAAAGTAATATCTGAATCATTGGAAGATATACTGGCACTGAGGAGCCAAAAGGTAAAAAAACCTGATGATAGCTTCGTATCAAAAGGTGATTTACTTGTTCAGGACATTGTTTTTAGTTTTTGTAAGGAACACCTCCCTCAACATATCCTTATTTCGGAAGAGTTAGCACCTTTTACAGATGTAAATTGGGATGAAAAAGGTTCATATGTTGTACTTGACCCAATAGATGGAACCGAGAATTTTGTCAGTGGCTTACGTGAGTGGGGAGTGGGGATATCTGTTTATACTAATGGTGAGCACCAAGAGTCGTGCATCTACCTACCACAGCTTGACGAGGTCGCTATATCGGGACAATCTCTTGAAAAATTTGAGTCTCGTATACATGGGCTTTCATCTTCTCTAACTATAGATGACTTGAAAAAGTTACCGGTAGGATTCGAATATAGAATCATTGGGTGTTCAATGTATAATATGCTTAACGCTGTTAAAGGTGCCTATGCTCGTTTCGAGAATGTAAAAGGTGTGAGTTGTTGGGATGTATTACCTGGATTAAATCTAGCACTTGAAAATGACGTTAAAGCATATGTAGATGGTGAGCTTTATAAAGGGCAGATACTTTTTCCGACCAAGAAATATAAAATTTTGATTGAGGCACAGTAACAGTGAATGCTATCAGTGATATCTTAAGGTTTTTCCAACTTTCAGGGAAAAGAAAAATTCTAATTGTTGGTAAAGGACCTTCGCTTGATAATATAGAACTCTCAAGGTTAGATGATTTTTTTATCATCAATATCAATGATTCAGAACGAGCTTTGTCAGGTGATGTGGGACTGTTTCACTTACCTTGGGTCGAGGATTTCATTTTAAATGAAGGTGGTGAGTGTTCTTTCTATATTACATCTAGAAAAGTGGAGAGAAAAGAGTCAAATATTATTCAAGTTCCTCATTTACATGAAAACCCAGAAAACCCTCAACCAATGCAAGAGCGATTTTTCGCTCCTACTTTTTCATTGGAGGATGCAACAATAGTTTCGGCATTGAAGTTGGCTAATTTATGTGCAGACTTTGTGCGGGATAAACTAGATGTTTACCTGGTCGGTTTTGATTTTACAATATCTAAAGGTTTCTCAGAAAAATCAGGAGGACATATTGAATTTGGTGAAACTGAATACGTAGAAAACTTACTCAGTAGTCAAAAATCTTATTTAGAACTGCTGCTTTCCCATGAATCTGACTTATCCATTTCTGTAAAACATGTAGGTGATCGCTCATTTAGTTCATTAAACTGCGAACAGTTTAATTTGTTGGCAAACGGTAATGGTGACTGTGAAAAAATTCAAGATATAACAGTAAAAGCAGCTACTAGAAAATCAAATACTCGTTCAAAAAACACATACAACGTTATAATTGTCGCAGAGATTACTACCAATCATTTTGGTGATTTAGAACTATTAAGAAAAATGATTAAAGCCTCGGCAGAGGCTGGTGCTGACTATATTAAACTTCAAAAACGTGATGTAGAATCTTTCTACTCTCAAGAGGACCTTGAAAGACAGTATAAATCCCCATTCGGTGATACGTTTAGAGACTATCGGCACGGATTAGAGCTTGATAATTTTGGCTTTCAAATGGTTGAAAAGTGGTGCCAAGAATATGGAATTAAATGGTTTGCTTCAGTGCTTGATTTACCATCATATGATTTTATGAAACAATATAACTTAGATATGATAAAATTACCTTCGACAATATCTGAACATACTGAGTTTCTTAAAGCCGTAGCCAAGGATTTCTCAGGCAACTTGGTGTTGTCTACAGGTATGACTGACAGCGCTTATGAAGAATTTGTATTAACAGAATTTAAAAATTGTAAGAGTCTATATCTTCTTCAATGTATTTCTTCTTATCCAACTATGAATGAAGATGCTAATGTGGCCGTTGTACGACACTATCATGACTTAAGTAAAATACATCCTAAAGTTGTCCCTGGTTATTCTAGCCATGATGTAGGTTCGTTGTGTTGTCAACTTGCTGTAGCTGCTGGCGGACTTATGGTTGAGAAACACGTGAAATATGGTAATACTCCTTGGGCTCATTTCGATAATGTAGCAATAGACATGCTGACAGATAACTTTAGACAATTTGTGTCAGATATAAGATTGGCAGAGGTTTGTTTAGGCAGTGAAAATAAAGAAATCGTATCATCTGAGCATCATAAATATACAAAAAAATAATTTTTATGAATTAGATGATTAATTAAATATGAGTTGTGTAATTAAGCCTGATGAATAAACCAAATAAAATATCCCGACTTGAAATTAATTTATATGCTTTTTTTCTAGTAACATCACCAATGTATTGGTTTTTTGGTGTGCCTGTATTTGTTTTTGGCATAGTAAAATACTCTTTGGTATTGGGTGTTTTTTATTTGGCATTGAAAAACTCAAAACACGTTAATAGTATAAAACTATCAGAAATTATAACTATAACTATATTGATTTCACTAATTTTAATTCCTGCTATCTTTGGGATTGGTGAAAGCCAAGTTTTTATAATTTCTAATATTTACCCTTTTGTTTACGCATTAGTTTTAATGTTTACTTTTCGAGTTTTTATTGTCAGAGATTTTGATGATACATCTATAAGATCTGTAATAAATAAAATTAATTTTATTATTATATTGTTAACATCTGTCATAATTGCCTCTTATTATTTAGATCTTGGACTAACTGCACCAGCAGAGTTTAATAACTTTCCAGTTACGTTTTCAGGGTTTGGAAGTTTAAGAACGGGGTGGTCTGGTGGGCTTGCAATGTTTGTCGGAGCAAATTTATATTTCTGTCTAACAGGTACTATAAAAGAAAGTAACTTAGTTAGGCTATCTATATTTATGCTCATACTTACTCAGTACCTAAGTGGTGGCCGAGGAGGTTTGATAACTTCATTACTACTTGTTTTATTTTACTTAATGTATCATAAAAGACACATCGAAATTGCGATAATAATTATTTCATTTGCAGTTTTCTCAATATTTAATATGGAATTGATTTTAACACAATTAAGAATTAGCAGCGAATATTCAGGGTCAGCTGCTGGGATTTCTTCCGGTAGATTAGAGCAATATTTTGAAGTTGGAAATTTACTGTTAAATAATACGTTCCTCCCCTTTGGTGCGTATGGATATATGGATTACTTTGAAAGCATAGGGATATTCAATACAATACATAATGTATGGCTTAGGTCAGCCGTGGAGTATACAATATTATTCCCTATTGTTTTATTGCTATTTATTTCAATATCAGTTTTTAATTCAAATATTAAAAATTCGGCAAAGATTGTTGTTTTATTAACGTTATCTCCAACTTTATTTGAGCCTTCAGCTATAATTTTTAATATTAATAACTATTTACTTTGGTGGTTCATTTTTTCATATAGCACATCTAGGTAAAGGAGATAGTAATCATATGAATTATTTTTTTTGTACGAAGCCACTACAGTATTTTAACTGCGTTAACTTAGTTAGTAATTTACACAAAGGAGAGGAAAACATACTTTTCATTATCCCAAATTTTTATGGAGCAAAAGAGCTTTCAGAAAAAATAAAAATTTATGATCATAATTGGGATGATGTAATTATTATCAATAATAAGAGAGATCGAACATTAAATAAATTCAATATCACTCAAACGGATAGAGTATATATACACAGTGATCTTCATTTTGAGATGTTTTTTTTGGGGAAATTTAACCATGCGGATTTTTTTGTATATGAGGAAGGGTTAGGATCATATGAAAAATCGATAACAAAAATAACTAATAGGAAATGGAAGAATTATATTATATATTTTCTTACAAAGATCGGGCTTGTTAATTCTACGCCAGGGAAATCTAAAAAAAATAAAAAACAATACTTGTACTTCCCTGAGAAATATGAAGCTACCCATCCAGATTATGCATTTAAAACATTTTCATTTCCATTTTCATTTGTTGAAAATTATTTATATAATAAAGATATGTTCGATAATATATTTGAATTGAATTCAATAGTTTTACCTGAAGGAAATAAAATATGTTTATATCTTTCTTCGAACTCAAGAACCATAAATTACATGGAATACTATGAATTGATTTCATATGACTATGATTTTTCTATATTTAAGCCTCACCCTAATGTTGCAGATCAGTATGATAATATAGATTTAGAATTCCGTGACAAAATGGCTGAGATATTGATTATGAAACTGTTGGATTCAGATAAATTTGTAGATGTTTATCACCATGGTACATCTGCAGAACAATATATTATAGATGACAGAGTCCAATTTAAAAAAGTATAAAATTAGAGTCAGGTTATATTTTTTCGATGATACAGGAAAGTGCTCTAAGTTTACCTTGGTTATTAGAAATCCTTAGCCTGAACTGGAATATAACAAAAATATTTAAGCATTATTTCGAGGGTAACTCCACAGGGAAAGATCATAAAACCTTCTGGAATAAGGGGTGAGATGAAGTATTACTTTCATTAATTCGTTCACTGAAGTCACAACAAATTCAATACATTCAAGATCGATTTGATGATCAGATTTAGGTGTGATCATATACTGTTTTTTAACAGCAGATATTTAGCCATAATGAATGGATTAAGCCTTTTGGACCATATTTCAGTTATTCGAGACCCTCGCCAAGCTTGGAAAATAGAGCACACGCTAACCGACATTATCTTCTTAACAATTGCAGCAGTGATTGCTGGTGCTGAAGGTTGGGAGGATATTGAAGATTTTGGTGAAGATAACTTGGAGTGGCTTAGACAGTATGGCGATTTCAAACAAGGCATACCAGTACACGATACTATTGCCCGAGTTATCAATCTTATTTCCGCCAAGCAACTGCAACGATGCTTTACTGGGTGGATAAAAGACTGTCATGAGGTGACTGAGGGGGAAGTTATCGCTATCGACGGCAAAACCCTCAGAGGCACATACAACAAAGACAAACGTTGTGGTGCAATTCATATGGTCAGTGCGTTTAGTGCTGCAAATCAAGTTGTGTTAGGGCAGGTTAAAACAGCAGACAAAAGCAGTGAAATAAAGAGCTCCCTGAACTGCTGAGATACTTTCTTTACGAGGCTGCTTAGTGACGATTTATGCTATGGGATACCAAAGGACATAGCTCAAAAGTAACTATTCACCCAGACCATTTTGTGTTGTCGCATGAATTATGCGGTCTAGTGAATTGTTCTAAAATTAGTAGCTACATCTATACCCAGATAGCGCTTAATATTAAAGGTGGTGCCGATTCACATTCTCTGTTCACTGACAATACCTTGCGGGTGACAGTTACGCTGAAAAGATAGTCGCTCAAGACGCAGATTATCTCCTAGCAGTAAAAGGCAACCAAAAACGATTGGATCAAGCGGTTGATCAAGTGCTTAACTCTAGTACTGACTCTTCTACACAAATATCTAAATTGAAATGAACTTTTCCGTATGTGTGCGATCAGATCATACAAATCCACTATTTTTGGCTTGCTATGTCTCTTTTTAATCACGAACAATGGGCCGATGACCATTTTGGCAGCTCCACTCTGGGCGATAAACGCAGAACAGAACGACTAAAATGTGTAGCCTCTCAGTTAGCCGCTAGCAGTGGAAAGTCCCTAGCTCAAACTTGTCTAGGGAGTGAGTCAAAACTAGAGGGAGCGTACCGCTTGATCCGTAACAAAAATGTCAGCCCATCCGTGATTAGAGCTGCAGGCTTTGAATATGCAGCCCAACAGGCGGCTAGTGTCGATGAAATACTTGCCCTTGAAGATACGACTTCTTTAAGCTTTAAGCATAGTGTTGCTCCCTCGTTAGGAAAGCTCGGTAAAGAAACAGATACGTCTCGTGGATGGTGGGTTCACTCCGTAATGCTGCTGGATAGCCATACATCGAGAACAATGGGACTGATACATCAAGACTGGTGGTGCCGCCCCGATAAGCTTGGTGATGCTGATGAGAAAGAAAGCGGTAAATGGTCAAATGCTTCCTATTTCACACGTCAACGACTCAAAGAGCATATGCCTAACGTTATTTCAGTATGTGATAGAGAAGCCGATATCATGAGTTACTTGGCAGATAAACAATCGCATAGTGAACGTTTTGTTGTCAGAGCCAAACACTCTAGAATACTTGTTGATAAACAAAAGCTGTTTGAGCATATGGATGCTCAACCCGTCACAGGCGGTTACACGATCACAGGGCAAGATCATGAAAAA
>NZ_JBFRLK010000077.1:0-427 GCF_041469805.1 Vibrio sp. 10N.286.48.C11
CTTCGTAATCTTGCCCTGATAGATACATGTAATCGGTGGGAATTACATTCAGCTCTTCTTTGAGTTCACGAAACAACGCCTGCACCTGATTCTCTCCGTGCTCAATATGGCCGCCAGGTATGGTAATTAAGCCAGGATCCGTTTCTTTAGACTCACTACGCTTTTCTAGTAATACTTGCGATTCGTTGATCAAGATAAAAGAAACACACTCGTGGACATCCATCAGATTTTCCTTAGACCACAATTTAGATAGTTAAACTTTCTTTACGACCACTGATCCCGCAATGAAATCATGTATCGCTCTGCGCTTGTGATTAAAAAGCATAGAGATAAACTCCAAAAGAACCCAACCAATTGCTACATAACCAACGAAAATAAAAGCTCGACCTTGTTCTAAACTTTCCCACGTTGCATATTTCGGAGCATT
>NZ_JBFRLK010000078.1:0-37609 GCF_041469805.1 Vibrio sp. 10N.286.48.C11
CGCAATCACCGAAATACGCACCCACGTTTGACCATAGAACGACAGTTGTGCATAAGTATAAACTTGAAAAGGAATAAACATGATTGGGATAATATCCCTCATGCAAGACTGTCTGAGAGTTAAGTTTCGACTTTCAGATACATCGACTACTTTCACCCGAGTGACCATCTTACCGATCGTTTGCCCGTATTTGGCATGCATCCCCACATAGTAAGTGATCCCAATCAATGAATACGCAACTCCCCAAGCAAACATACCACCGGAATTTATCACGCCAGAAAACACATAATCATCTATCCATTCCAATGGCAAAAATACGATTGAATCAATCAAGATAGCAAAGAGGCGTCTCCAAAAATTTGAATACTTATCGACGTACATTTTGTTCCTTGGTCTCTATTGGCAATAAAGCACAGACCCTACAACACATCAGTTTTTAAAACATTAAACTGACCATAATTTATAAAACAAATGCGAAGTGGTATGCATATACCACTATTCCCCCAAATTGACTACCGATTCACCTACTCTCGAATCAGCTCTTTGCTCAGCCTTTTATACAATTCAAAAGCTTCTGTTTTAGATATCAAGTTTCCAAGAGCATATTGATACGCTAATTCAATATCGTCGCTTTGATTAGGGTAATAACGCTTGGCTACTTCGGCACACTGGCTCAGGTTGGTGTACCAACTTCCGTCTTGCTCAGCCACAAAATAATACGCAGCACGCACTAACTTCTTGCCAATCACCTTAGCGACATCCCCACCAGCCATTGTTTGAAAAGACGGGCTCATTTGCTCAAGAAAAGTAGACAAATCACCATTAAGCGCATGGGCGATCTCAATGCTTGGTTTGTATAGTGGGAACTCATTAGATAAATCATTCCCCCAAACACAACAGCAGCAATGCTTGATCCAAAAGTGCCAATGATACTTTTCCTTAGGTTGCAGAACATCGCGCAGGAAGCCAGGATCAATATCAAGCTTGCTCACTTGCGGATATGCTTTGGGAATGGTGTCAGAAAGGTGCTTAAATACTCGCTTCTCTTTTTGACCAATAGGCGTAGTGAATACAATAGAGACATCCAAATCAGAGCGACCAATAATGGCAGACCCTCTTGGCACGCTACCATACAAGTAGATGCCATCTATTTGATCTGGGAGTTCTTTTAACAACGAATCAACGACTGCTGTCACCACTTCTTGAAATTCAGGCGCAATATTCTTTGGCGAATAAAGATTTTTAATAAATCCGTCTTTGTCGAGCCCTTTATCTAGCTTCTGCATGCCACTTTCCATCACTAAGCCTTTATCCAATCAGATCGAACAACTGCCAACCTCACAGTATCCCACCACTTACCTTTGAAGAATCGATGGTTCTCAAAGCGCGCTTCTTCTTTCATTCCCAGTGACTGACACAATTTGATGGCTGCCAAGTTCTTACTGATGGTTTCGGCGTAGATGCGTTGCACTCCCAGCTCTGAAAATCCGAAATTAGCGAGCGCTTCAGCCGCTTCTATAGAAAGCCCTTTTCCCTGAGTCTCCCTTGAGAAAGCGCAGCCCATTGAAGCTTGTAGGTTGCCTTCAAAACGTAAACAAACGGTTCCAATAAACTTCCCTGAATCTTTGCTTTCAACCGCAAGCTGGTAGGACTGTCGCGGAACTTCCAAAGCCTGCATAACAAACAACTGAGTTAGCTCTCGATATTTGTTAGGTTCGCAATCACTTTCGTCATAGAAACGCTGATACTTTACATCTTGAGACATAGCAACAAAGGCAGACTCATCTTGAGGCGTCATATCTCGAAGAATCAATCTGCTGGTTTCGAGTTTGAACATCAAATTTCCTTTTTCACGTTAAAACAAAACGAGGTGTCGCTTACTCGTATACTTTCCCATTATGCTTTAACCAACCATGAGCATGATGATTGTGAGGATCTTTGTGCGTCCAGTGCATTACGCCACCTTTCTTGTTCCATTCATATTCACCATAAAACTCAACTCGGTCGCCCTTTCCCAGGTCCTGAACACGAGGAGCTAAGTCAATATTATGTGCGACTAGCAAGGTTTGTCCGCTATCGAGTCGTAAAATGAACTTCTGATGTCGAGAACCTTTATTATCATCTGGCAGTACTCGATTCACCGTACCCGAACCACGCACCTGAACGTCGCTTTGATGATTTTCGTAAGCTTGCTTAAGTCGCGTATCATTCGCTTGAACATGACTGATGCCAAAGCTAAGCAGCACCAAAAGTAGAGCGCAAAATTGTTTCATTCCCTTCATTTCTTTCGTTTCCCATATCTGAGTGTTGATTTGGGATACTGGCTGGGCACCCCCTCTTCTAACGATGCTTGTACTGAGTTGGACAATAACCTCTCGATACATCGGTATTACGCAACTTTATATGTTTAGTCGAGCGCCCAGAAACACGAGAGCGCCACAGCTTAAAACTACCAAGCTTGAGATGGCTACGCATAAAACGAATCACTTGTGATTCATTTAAACCAAATTGGTGCTCTATTGCCTCAAATGGCGTTCGGTCTTCCCACGCCATTTCGATAATTCTTGATTCATTCTCTTTAGATAGCACCATGCATACTCTTCCTTTATAAACTGGGAGAAATACGCTCGTCTTAGATTTAAAGATCACAGGGTGACCACTTTGAACTCCACGCCTTATAAAGTTCAATAAAACAACAGGCTACCAACTAGGCAATCATAGGGTTAAATAAGCTTGTGCGAACTCTCTAAGCACTCTTGCATTATTGTGGTGTTTGCTATCTCCGCATTTTATGCCATCCACTTTGATGTCCGGGCTGGAATAAGCAGGTATAACATCTCGCTCATAAGACATCACTGTGCCTCTATCAGCACAAATTGCGCCAAAGGAATATTGAGGAGCTCTTGGGTACGATCCAGAAATGTAACTTTCGATGCTACCAGAGTCTTTCAATAACGTTTTGTAGTCGTGATTAGCACCACTCAAATGGCCAATTTCATGTTCCATTGTCGAGTCTGGGCAATTTATAGCCAAAGAGAAAAAATAGGATACTGGAGATGAGATACCGCAATAATCAGACTCAAAACTAGAATTATAGTTAGAAAATACTATCCCTTTAAAAATGGGAACACCTTCTTCTGTTGTTTCAGGAATCGGTTCTTCCATCGATAGTTGTAACAACCTTTCTGCTGCGCTCAAGTCTTGAAACCAGAGGCTATCGATTACCGAGCTATAAGTCACCTTGGTTACTTTCCTCGTCATAGGAATGCAGGAGTTCTTCAACACCAGATTCGAATAGCTTTCCCATGTCGCTATTTTAGAGGTTATAAATTCTTTGGAATACTCGGCTAACACAGATTCATCAACATAAAGGTGGATCTCTGTGTTCAAAACATCACTCTGCGCACAAGTAGGAAACTCTATGGCTTGAGCATTGGAAAATCGGCTAAAGCTCAACACCATAATCAGAACATAACCAACGACCCGGATGAACCTTTTGAAGAAACTCTTATTTACTTGTCTATTCACCGCCACCCTCTCCTTAAATTCAAAGCCCTAAGACCATTATAAATGCCGTGACTTAAGATTTATAAAGATCACCATTACCAACATCGTCGTTGGCGTACAAAAGTAACCCGCTCTATCTATTTTTTTCAGAAAACAAAAAGCTCGCCATACAATGACGAGCCTTATTGATTATGGGAGCTTAACGGTTATAAGACCCAAGCATTAACCGATCTAGCCATTAAGACACTTGATCGCGTAAAGCCAATTCAACGTTTTTCAACACTTTGAACTCTTCTCGAGTACAACCGCGCGCCACGGAAACCCAATGGTCGCCAGTTTCATCGGCCCCTTTAAACTCTGCACGCAACTCATATCTTCGCCATGTAACAAACGCCAAAATAAAGGTCAGTGCAAGCATAGGTAAACCGAACTGAGGAACAAATGCCCAAGTCGCCGCTGAGAGGACTAAAGCCAACGAAACGATATTGATTGCGTTTTCTTTAAGACCCAATTGACGAATTTCTAACTGTTTGATTTTACGTAAGCTATACACATCTTTCTTAACTCGGAGTTCGTTAGAGCTCACCAGAAAATCTGATGCTTTGTATGATCTACGAAGTCGCACTAAATTCGCTAACCTGTTGCGTGTTTGATTCTTTTTCATCGCCTTTCTCCATGTCATTAAAGGTTAGTAAAAACTAATACAATCATGAAGTTAATGAACGAATGCTTATTTTATAAATCAAACCAATATTAAAATCAAGCATATGCAATTAATAACAATTATAACAACACCACCTGGTATACAAAATTCGGATGAAAAGAAGGTTTATTGAGGAGTCTACTCATCGTAAATCGATGTACTTTAGTTAAGTGATATATAGGCCGATAATATTTCCAATAACCGACCAAACATACCAAACGGTGAGCATAATTCCTCCTGCTTTGTAACCACTTATTTCAATGCGATTTTTGCGACAAACTTCGTGTTCAAGGAATGCTGAACAGTGGTCACATAACACTCTACTTATCATAGGTAGTATAACTTCTTCACCAACCTATCCATTCGGCCTTTAAATACCCGAATCACTCAATTGAACATATCAACATAGCTTATCGATTAAGCAATTGATCTCATAGTGTAGAGCCTGTACGCTTACAATATGCACACGATTACCTAATGGAGATCACGATGAACGAACTACTGACATGCGCTATGGAACAGAGACAACGAACAACGGTGACGAGTTTATTCGCAAGAAATGGATTTAAGATCGCAACGACTGACTTTGATGATGTGACTTTCGAACGTGAAAGTGTGTTGGTCAACGTTCGATTTGATTCCTCTTCTAACGTCGAATCTATTTCGGTTTTAAGCGAGTAGGATTTATCGCCTCAAACGTTAGCGTAAAGCAGGTAATGGCAATCAACTGAAGGTGTGGCGAAGCAACAGCTCTCTTCATTGAACAAGTACAATTGTAAAATAGAGCATATTGCCTGCTTTTCCCGCCATTCTTAAAGTGCGCTAACTACGATCGTTCGAATAATTCCACCTTGTTTCTGAGCTTCCTTTCTTCTTATGATTAGTTCTATTCCACTTATTCTCTATTCTCACCTCCCTCAAAACACCATTAATGACAATTTTACCAATAATTAGCAATTCCATGAGCTTGGCTTATATTTGTTAGTACCCTTTGAACAAAAATCGAAGTGATACCTATGCTCCTAACTCGGTTAATTTATGTTTGAGGTTTAAATTGGACAGCAAGATGAACTAGTTATTTAGCGTATTAATTTTAAATATGCACTTAATACTGGGGCTATATCGGCAACCAATTGACTTAATCACGTACTAGCCTATGTCAGCTTGTGAGTTCATTGGTTACCGAAACACCTATGGCAATTGCGTCTGTATCTCAGATAGCACCTCATCTAACCCCTCACCTAAGGCTTCAACAAGCGCTTCATAACCCGCTTCTTTCAAGGGTACTTTTGATTCGAAGTCGGCACGTGCAAGCTCTGAGCCTTGATCGCTCAATACCCAAGTTCCTTTCACTTCTGCGTTTCCGGTATAAGATCCATTGAACTGCTCAAAGGTTATCGTCAACTCTCTTTCGGGCTCTCCTGATGTATCAGAAGTATTGACCCGCTCTTCGAGCAACCCTTCAAGGTTCTCCGCCCAAACGTGTTTACGTGCAGACACCAATTCATTTTCAGACTTGCGATACGCAATCCCTATTGTGTCGAGATAGTCTGGTAACTCCACTCTCGTTTTAACCTTAAAGATCGGCTTATCTAGCGTACTTTCTGGCAAGAGATACGCGTTAGTGCCATCAGTAGGCGTTGAACACCCTAAAAGCCCGAAGAGCACGATAAGTGATATAAATAGCTTTCTCATTATTCCACTCCCTTAACTGGAATCGGGTCTTCTTCTACTTCGCTACCAAACACCAATGCATTCGGTTTATCGTTCAACACTTTAATCAGCGGACGAAGCTCTTTTAACACATGTTCTAACTCTTCAGATGCACTGATCAATTGCTTGTAGGCATCTGAATCATCGTCGTAGCTCTCTAATGTCGTCTCAAGTTGCTTCATCGTTTCACTGAGATCCTTTGGTAACGCTTTTGCGCCCTCACTATCCAGCAGTTCATCCATACTCTTTAAGGTGCTATCTAATGAAGCAAGCGAGCCATTTAAGTTAGCCACAGTCGCATCTAGCGGTAACTCGTTGATCTTGGTTAAGAAGTCTGTGATCTGCTTTTGAATCTCGGTCAGGCCACCAGCCACAACAGGGAAGACAGGATAACCATCAAACTCTCTTGGCTCGTAAGGTTCTTCGTCTTCATAGAAGTTTATATCGACAAATAATGCGCCGGTAAGCAAGTTACCCGTCTTCAAAGTCGCCCTTAAACCTTCTCCCATTTGGAGGTCGACTCGTTTGGCAAAGCTTTCAGCATTCACAGCCTTAAAGACTTCTGAAACTCGTTCTATCTCCAGCTTGATTAAGATGGGAATGCGGTTCGAGACTTTACCGTCTTTATCCATGCGAATCTGTAACGGCACTGTATCTACGGTACCAATTCGAACACCACGATACTCCACGGGAGCACCCTTCTTTAGACCTCGGACTGATTCTTCAAACAACAATACGTAATCAATAGAAGTGGTGTATTTACCTTGTAAAACTGCGTCGTAATTATCGTAAAGTGTATATTCTTGTAAGTTCTCTTTGATCTGCTGTCCCGGCTGAATGCTCTCTGCCACATCAAAACTCACGCCGCCCGTTATGATGCTTTCTATCGATGCGAAGTTAACGTCGAGACCATTCGCACCAAACTTCACATCAATCCCAGAGGACAACCAAAACTGAGTTTTCTCGAAGATCAGCCCGTCATAAGGAGCAAAGATAAACAGTTGGTATTTACCCACTTTATTCTCGTAATCGAAACTTGTTTTCTCGACACGTCCAACAACAAAGCCATGATGCAATACCGGTTCGCCAACGTTCAGTTGGTTCGCTTTATGGTGCGATAACACCACACGAATGCCTTTGGTGTCTGGTCCGGCGACGGGTGGCGTGTCTAACACATCAAACTTCAATTGCGATTCACTGGATTTCCCTGGCTTCAATTCGATGTATGAGCCAGACAAAATGGTTTCCAATCCGCTGATTCCATCAGTACCAATGTGTGGCTCAACCACCCAGAATTGAGTCTCAGTATTGATCATACGAGAGGCTTTCTTATCTATTTGTGCTTTGGCGATGATGTATTCATAGTCTTCACTTAACGCCACATCTGTGATGGTCCCAACGTGCACGTTCTTAGATTTGATCGCCGTTTTCCCTGCTTCTATCCCAGAAGCATCTGGCAAGATCAGGGTGATTTCAGGTCCACGATTGTTGAAGTACTGGAACAGCATCCAACACCCAACCAGTACCGCAATGATCGGCACAATCCAGACCGGAGACAGTTCGCTTTTTTTTGATACTTTCGCATCTGAAGTAGTTTGCTTTTCCATATGTCCCACACCTCTTTGGGGAGATTACTTCCATATAATCCGAGAATCGAAAATCATCGCCGACAACATCGTAAAGATAACAACCGACGCAAATGATAGTGCCGCTGGCCCAGGGTAAATAGCCATAACACCATCGAGCTGAACCAAGGCAACAAGAATCGCAACGACGAAAATATCTATCATCGACCAACGGCCAATAAATTCGGTGATACGGTAGAGCTTTAGATAACGACTCGCCCCTTGATTGGTGAGCCCATGTACCCTTTTTGCATTCCAGTACAGATAAGCCAAGGCAAACATCTTTGCCATTGGGATGAAAACACTCGCGATAAGAATAATAAGTGCCACGGGGTATGAACCCATATTCCAAAGCAAGATCACCCCTTCCATGATGGTGGAACCTTCACTCGTCCCGAACGCAGACGTATACATCATTGGGTATAGGTTTGCTGGAATATAGAAAACGACAGAGGTGAACAACAGCGCCCACGCCACTTGCAGGTTTTTTATTGGTTCAAATCGATGCAAATGTGTGTGGCAGCGCGAGCAATGATGAGTAGCCTCACTGTAACTGTGCACTTGACCGCAAATATGGCAAGCAAGGTGCTGCTTGTTCTGAAAGGTACTACCAACCGTTTGTTCTTGTGAGTTATTAGTCGGAACTAAGCGATCCCATAACCAATCAAAATCAACCAATGAAATCGTCTTCACCACCAACATGGCGTAGATACAAAATGCCCAAAATGATATCCCCATCGATACATCGGCTAATGCTGCTATCTTGATTAAGCTGACCAATACGCCGATCAAAAACACATCGACCATCAACCAAGGCTTTGCCCAACTTAATGACTTCAACGCCAAAAAGGTGAGTCGGTTAGCCGCATAATGAATGTGCTTCTTTCTGTCTACCAGTAGATAAAACCAGAGAGAAAGCACCAAAAAATAGGCAGGCAAAAGAATCACGGCCAGAAAAAGTAATATAGCAATCAGGCTGTTATCCATTCGGTTCATCATATCAACAGCTTGATACAGGGTGATTTGCTGGCTAATTCCTTGAACGCTGAACGACATATACGGAAATGTCAGGCTCATGATTAAAGCAATAAGGCTAGCCGACGCATAAGCCATCACACCCTGCTCTTTGTGATGCCCTAGGCTCGATAAGGTGTGAGAACATCTCGGGCAAGAAGCTTCACTGCCCGCAGACAGTTCTTCAAACTGACTAACCAGCCCGCATTAGTGGCATGACTTGGTAAAGCGCTCTGGCAATGACGTCCCCTTTTAGTCTTTATAAGCAACTAGACACTCTAGGTAAATATAAGTAAGGGTTGGATTTTTTGCCAATATGCACCGAATTAAACGCGCACGATATACTAGAAATGAGAGGTAGAAAGTAAAAGGGGATGACCCATCGGCCATCCCCTTTTCAATCATTGCACGAATGCAAACCGCCACGAGTTAACTCGCTGCCGTAGCTACGCACTATTTATAACGTGATCAGTTGTGATTGTTGTTTAACTGATAGAAAGTCACTTGCGCATAATCGCTGTCGTCACTTGAGTTGTCTTGCAAGTAGATACCCGCTTTAAAGTACATGTAGTTATCCGCATCGTCATAACCGCTGTTACTCATATCCACTTCTTTTGCTGCTAGCTCTGAGCCATTTTGACTAATGGTAGTAATCAACTTATCACCTTCAACAACAATGGAATACGAGAAGGTTTCATCGAGTGCAATACCGTCACTTGGGTTGCTAGTGCTGTTTAAGTCACCGTCAGACGTCACCATGTTACCTAAAAGGTTATGCCAAGTTTCATCACCACCATTCGATTTCGATGTTTCATGAGCAAAGTAGATTGCGCCTTTGTCGTTGCCTGGTAGTTTATGGTAGTACAAGCGAATAGGTTCGTTTTTCTCAGCATGGATCTGGCCAATCACGATTCGACCCACTTGTTCAGTGTTCGAAGTCGTTGTCGTCACATGATTGATGGCTAACGTCGCATTTAACGTCCCGTCGATACCACCAAAGTCGGACTGGTCACTCGATGAAATAGACGAAAACGCCCAGTTATTGTCTTTACCCGAAGTGGAGTAAGAGGTATCACCGCGACGAAGCATCTCTCTTAATTCAGTACGAACATATTTTGTTCCGCTAGATGTAGTCACGCCTTCGACTGGTGTGTAGAACACCAAGCCACCATCACTACCGGTATAGAAGAACTGGTCTTCATAACCCGCATCTAGCGTGTTCTCTTTGATAGAAGTCGCGTAGCCGTCACCTTCATCAACGGGAATGCTCACATACCAGTCCAGTAAGTCGAAGTTACCTGACGGCGGTAGGTTTGGATCGAGTCCATAGTCAGGGCTATCATTGCCACTGATTTCGACTTCAGTAATATTCGTCCAAACACTTTCAGCACTGTTTTCAAAGACTTTGATACGAATCCAACGAGCCTGAACATCCGTCACATCGTAGGTTTCAAAACCAGATGTGCTGCCACTACTATATCCATAGTAAACCTTGTCCCAGCTGCTTGAACTTTCATCAGCTAGCGCTCTGATCTCGAACTTATAAGTTTGCTGTTCACCTTTGCCCCAAGCTATCGCGACGTCTTGAACATTTTGTACCGAGCCTAGGTCGAGCACTAAATTAACGGGCGCATTCTGAGCAGCCCAACGTGATGACCAATCAGTGCTTCCATCAATCGTATTCGATGCTGGGTAAGAGTTGTGCGCTCCACCCCAGTCTGACGCGAATTGAATGTTCAGTGTTTCAGCCGATACGCCATAAGTAGCCATAGCTAAAAGAACCGCACACGACAATTGTTTGTAAGGTTTAAGTTGGTGAGTTCGAGGTTTGCAAGAAGTGAGTTTGCAAGGTTTAAAAGTCATACAAGTCTCCATGATATGTTTCACGTATATTATTTATTCCATATTTTGTAGGGTGTTACCGAAGTAACGAGAACCACTATAGGACAATATTTGTACGACAAGTTGAACAAACATCACGATCATGAATTATTATATTACAAATAGATAACTATGTGACATAAGCCATTCTTATACCAAACACATCATCTAATAAGACGGCAATATAACGAAAAGCTTTAAACCAAATTACACTTGAGCTTTTCTTCCAACGCTTGGATACACAGCTTGATGGCGATAGGCGTATTTGAAGCAAATGGGTTTAGCGCATAAACCGTGTTGGTCGGTAGTTGGAAGCTTGGCATTATGTCGACCACTTCATTGGATAACTGAGAGAGGTAGAAGTCTGGAATCACACCGATACCGACACCAGATTTGATCAGGGCAAGACAGCTGTGGAAAGAGTTGGTGGTGCAGCTTGCTTGTTGTTGGTAAACGAAGTCTGTTTCAGTGTGAGAGGTAAAGTAATGAGAGATCTGCTTCCCCTGCCACGAGTTAGCGATATAAGGGATAGAATCAAGCTCGCGTTCACGCATGCTTTCAACGCCACACAACACATCTTTAAATTCACCCAAGCGTTTCTGCTTGAGGTTACTGTCACGAGAACTACCCACTCGTACCGCGAGATCAATATCGTGCTCCATGAAGTCTAGATGTTGATCGTCGCTTATCAGTTCTGGCTTTAGCTTCGGATATTGCTTCATCAGATCCGCAATAACAGGCGCAACCAACAAGTCCATCAGCGCATTAGGTGCCGTGATACGAATCCGACCTTGTGGCTCTTCTAGCTCAGCTCTAGCCATATCCCAAGCCGATTCAGCGATCACGTTGATGTCTTTGCAACTCAGATAAAAGCGCTCACCCATGCTTGTCAGAGTTTGTCTTCGTGTTGTGCGTTTAAGGAGAGATGCGCCTAACTCTTGTTCTAGAATTTTGAGATGTTGACTGACGACAGATTTAGACAACTCTAGCTTTTCAGCCGCAGCCGAGACTGAACCCTGCTCTACGATATGAGCGAAAATCGACATCTGCTTTAGCTTACTCATCTTATTGTTCTCTTTTTACAAACAGTATTTTCTATTATCTCTGTTTTTCAAATCAATATCCAAGACTAAACTCAATTCAACTTATCGAGATACCAAATCAAAAAGACAGTGCTCGAAACAAGACTGTTATGGAGAAAGACAATGTTAGACAACCAAATTTTAGAAGCATGTAAGCAAGGCATTAACGCGTGGCAGAAAGCATTCAACAGCCAAGATGCAAAAGGTTGTGCCGATCAATATACTGAAAGCTGTATAATGGAAGCGCGTCCATTTGGTACTTTTGAAGGTCGTGAAGCGATTCAAGCATTTTGGCAAAACATCATCGACCAAGGCTTCAAAGACGTTGATTACACAGACGTTAAATGGGAAGATCACCCTGAAGGCGGTTACATTCTTACCGCTAGCTGGACAATGAACAAAGCGTTTGGCGTTGTACATCGTGAACACTGGGCACTTGAAGCCGATGGCTGTGCTCGCTTAGTCAGCGACGACTTCGAAGTTCAAGGCGAACGCTAGAGCTGTAATTAAAGGCTCAAAACTCAAAATAGAAACAGAAAACAAAAAGCCAGCAAATCCAAAATGGACTGCTGGCTTTTTAATGTTCACTTTTGTCGCCCTTTCACTTGATTTGAAGGTGATTGAGTGACTCTACACAATCACTCAACACGCTCATCATTTCAAATCAAAATGTCTGGTAAGACAGAGCAAATACAAGTCAACGTTACAGTGCTGCTTTCTTCGCTTCTGTAATCCAACCATCGAACGTGCTTTGGTTCGCTTTGATCCAACCGTTTACGTGCGCTTCGATATCCGCAGAGCTGTTCTTACCTTTACTCATCATCATGTTCTGAGCGCTTACATCATTGATGTTAAGTTTGATGATTTCAAAAAGCTTCGCTGCTGATGGGTTGTTCTTAGCAAACTCTTTATTCGCAATAATGCGCATTGAGTTCATTTCGAAGCCGTAGTTTTTGCCGTTAGATAGCGTCGTATCCACGTTCGAACGCTCGCCAGGAAGTGCTGAGAAAGGAACTTCTAACCAAACTACATCTTCGTTAGGCACCAATACGCCACTTACCCAGTAAGGTGTCCACGTGTAGTAAAGGATTGATTCACCCTTTTGGTAACGAGAAATTGTATCTGCAATGATTGCAGCGTAGTTACCTTGGTTGTGAGTTACCGTATCGTCCAGTTTGAACGCTGAAAGTTGGTGTTCAATCACCATCTCACAACCCCAACCTGGGTTACAGCCTGTTAGGTCTGCTTTGCCATCACCGTCCGCATCAAACAGCTTCGCGATTTTTGGATCAGTTAATTGACCAATGTTGGTGATGTTGTACTTTTCAGCCGTTTTCTTATCAATTAGGTAACCTTGAGCAGCGCCGCTTACATATTGGCCTTCACGGTAGAATTTCTCATCACCACCTGCCATTGTGTATTTATCAGCATGAAGCGGGAACCAACCTACCGTTAGGAACGTTGCGTCACCCTTTGCAATCGAGGTGTAGCCTACGTTGTAGTCCACTTCTTGAATTGATTTCACGTCATAACCCAGTTCTTCTAGAGCACGGTTAACGATCAATGTTTGGAATGTCTCTTCCGCTACAGACGATTGAACAGGCTGAACTGATACGCCATCACCCGGTAGGCTTGCTGCCCACACGTTAGTCGATACCGCTAATGTAGAAACGATGCTTACTGCGAGTTTACTCTTCCATGAATTATTCATTGGTGTTTTTCCTTAATTGAAGTTCTGATTTGTTACCGCGATTAAGTACATTCAGTACAAGGGAAACAGGTCCCATGCGATACCAGCGTAATTTTGTATTACCAGCATTGACACCCAGTACTTGGGTGATTCTGTCTAATAAGATGGCTAAGATAACGATGCCTAAACCACCAACAGCGGCCAGTCCCATATCCAAACGGCCAATACCTCTCAGTACCATTTGACCTAAACCACCTACCGCAATCATTGATGCGATAACCACCATCGATAACGACAACATCAGTGTTTGGTTCACGCCCGCCATGATAGTTGGTAATGCAAGTGGCAGTTGAATTCGGTAAAGCATCTGCTTTTTGCTTGCACCGAATGAGTGACCCGCTTCGATCAATTCTTCCGGAACTTGCTGAATACCCAAGATGGTCAAACGAACAACAGGAGGAAGTGCGAATATGATGGTCACCACGACACCCGGAACGTTACCGATACCAAACAACATGACGATCGGTACTAAATAAACGAAGGCTGGTGTGGTTTGCATAGCATCCAAAATTGGGCGCACGAATTTAGCCGCCGTGTTACTTCGAGCGAGCCATATCCCCATGGGTAAGCCAATCAATAGGCAGAAGAATACGGATGTCATGACCAGTGACAATGTGGTCATTGCTTCAGACCAAGCGCCAATCAAGCCAATGAAAGTCAAAGATACGGCCGTTGCAACGCCAAGCTTCAAGTTTGAAAACTGCCATGCCACTAGAAACAAGATGATCAACATGAATGGTGCTGGCGTAGACACCAACGCCGTTTCAAATGAACTTAGGATAAAATCGATAGGCACACGGATTGCCTGGAATAATGGGCGTCCGTGCTCAACTAACCAATTCAGTCCAGACTCAACCCAAGTGTCAACAGGCAGCACAGCCTCTGCAAAAGGGTTCAGTGGATCAAAAGGTGTCGCTTCAACTGTTTCGCTGCTTAACCAATCCGCTGACGGTGAGGTATCAGCGGATTGACCCCAAGGATCACTTGCAGGTTGAGCTGGAGGAGCCGATTGAGACCATGGGTCATTATTTGTTTGTTCAGACGACATGATCTACCCCTTATCCAATGTTTGTAACAGTCGTGACTTAGTCACCACGCCAAAGTAATTACCTTGCTCATCCACAACAGGCACTGAGTAAGGCACACCACCAACTAGGCCAAGCACATCATTGATTGGTAAATCAGGGTTCAGCGTTAGTCCATCATCGAGCTGTGCGCTGATGAGTGATTTGTTCTCTTTGTGGGCTTTACGAAGCGAGTCGATAGAGACAATGCCGGAGTAACGGCTGCTCTTCTCAACTACGATGCCGTACTCGCGGTCGTTATCCATCAAAATTTGTAGAGCGGACGCTGGGCCATCGTGTTCTGATTTTTTAAATACCGCAGCTGGCTTCTTACGCGCAATGTCTTTCACAGTAAGTACGCTTGCTACGTTCACACCACGGAAGAAAGCTTCGACATAATCATTCGCTGGGTTACTAAGAATATCGTCTGGAGTACCGACTTGAACCACTTCGCCATTTTGCATAATCGCAATTCGGTCACCGATACGCATCGCTTCATCCAAATCATGCGAGATAAAAACAATGGTTCGTTTATCGTCATTTTGAAGGCGAATAAGCTCATCTTGCATTTCAGTACGAATCAAAGGATCGAGCGCCGAGAACGCTTCGTCCATCAACAAGATATCTGGGTCACATGCTAGTGCACGAGCCAAACCAACACGCTGCTTCATACCACCAGACAACTCATCTGGGTAAGATTCTGAATATGCGCCAAGGCCAACACGCTCAAGTGCTTCAAGTGCTGATTGCTTTCGTTGTTCAACTTCAACACCCGCAAGCTCTAGACCAAACGCGGCATTCTCGATAACCGTCATATGCGGCATCAAAGCGAAATTTTGGAAAACCATGGAGATGTTGTTGCGGCGAACTTCGCGGAGTTCATCTTCTGAGATGTGGGCAATGTCTTTGCCTCGAAGAAGCACATTGCCTTTGGTAGGTTCGATCAAGCGGTTAAGAAGGCGTACTAGGGTTGATTTGCCAGATCCTGACAGTCCCATTATGACGAAAATCTCGCCTTCTTGAATACTAAGAGAAACATCGTTAACGCCGATCGTTAGCCCTGTTTCTTCGAAAACTTTATCTTTATTTGCGCCTTCATTAATCATTGTAAAAGCACGGTCGGTGTCTTCACCAAACACCTTGTACAGTCCCTTAACTTCCAGTATGGGATCCATGTAATCTAATCCTTTATCAGTTATTTAAACTTAAATTGGTTATTTAAACCCGGAAAACAATTAGCACTCTAAGTAATTGACACGTGTAAATCAAGGTTCTTCGTTCGGTAAAACAAGGAAACAGACTGAAACCAGACCAGCAACAACAAGACCAAAAATAAGCAAAAACAAAGCAAGCTACTGATAATAAAAGGGATGAATTAGATAAGCGTACGGCCAATATTATGTATTACGTAGTCGTAGATTATTGAATATTAATTTTACATTAGCGTGATTAATAGGCTGAATGAACCAACAAAAGCCATAATTAGTTCGTGCACAAATAATTCGAGTACGAACTAATTATTAAGCTTTCATGATGTTTCCGAGGCGAAAGTTCGCTCGGTAAAAAATATAAGATCAACTCTCAATCTCTACCTAAAAACCAAAGGTCAACCGGCTAAAGTCAGCGAGTTGAAATCAACCTTTTCAACCAAGAATTTTAATACGTCACACCAACTGTGATACTTGCTGCAAACTGTCAATTGGTGATTATCTAAGCTGAACTTCAACTTGTAGAGTGCTCATTGCTGAGCCATTCTTTATAAAAGAAATAAGCATTTTCCCGTGACGAAATAGAGAAAAAGACAAGGAATTCGAATGATAAAAATGTTGGTGTGTGACTTTGACGGTACGCTTGATGGAGGCTCATCTCACGGTGTTAACCAGCTATTTGATTACCTCACAGAACAACCTGATATTCGCTTTATCATCGCGACAGGAAGAACATTACCTTCGATTCGAATGGGTTTAGAATCGGATAACTACCCGAAGCCACACAGTATTATTAGCGATGTGGGCACCAAAATTCATCATGTTCATTCCCAAAAACCAGACCATGTTTGGCATAACCAACTGGAAGCTTCTTGGAACAAATCAAGGGTAGAGACGGCTCTCGCCCCCCTTGATTTTATGGGTGATCGCATAGAAAACCATCAAGGCGATTACAAGATCACCTTTGAAGGAAAGCTTTCAGAGCCTCAACACGAACTGATTGAATCTAGCTTGGAGATGCACGGATTAGATGTTCACCTGACTTACTCTCATGATTGGTACTTAGATATCACACCAAAAGGCGTTAACAAGGCGACTGCGATTCACCACCTACTCGAACAACACGATTTGAGCGTTGCAGAAGTGTGCGTCGCAGGTGACTCAGCTAACGACACCTCAATGCTCACCATTGAAGGCGTAAACTCGATACTGGTTGCTAACCATTACCCAGAGGTTGCTCACCTATCGGATAGAGACAACGTATACACGAGTAGAGCAACACATGCTGAGGGTGTCTTAGAAGGCCTTAAATACTGGCAAGGGCGTGCGTCGAGTATCCGATAAACGCCAGTTCGCCATTATCAACAGATTAGAATCAAACAGGCTTCTAGCCCTACTTCCAGCCTGGGAGCCAATTTTGATTATCAGTAAGCTCTCGCCAATTGATGTTTTCTTCTCGTTTAGTCATTACTGCCTCTATCATGCAGCGCACTACTTCCCCTTCATCAAATTCAACTTCTGTGACCATAAAGTGCTTTTCTTTCTTCAAAGGGCTAACGGCCGTCCATTTACTGCGAAGTAGTTTCTTTGGATTGATTCGATTCATTGGTTCTGTCCTGTCTTAGTTTTTTAATACTTTATCTATAATCCTCAAAGAGTTAAAAAGATCACTTCAAGTTTAAAAAGCCCACGATTCAAACCCAGGTAAGTCATAACTAAAATCAATAAAACAAATCGTAAACTCGATACAATAGTTGTCACCAGAACAGAAACCTACTTCCCATGAACCAAACAGAATTCCAACAAAAAATGGCGAGTTTCACCTCGATTGAACAAGCGCTTGATTACTTCGAAATTGGGTTTGATAGCAAGTTCATCGACCAAAATAGAGTCGAGCTTATGAAACGCTTTAATGGTTATCTGATCCTGTCAAAACCCGATGATTGGTTCTCTGGACGAAGAGCGCTGAAAAACGCTTATTGTAAAGTTCAACGCAGCAAGTTAGATCGCCACACACGTTCAGCCTGTCGTGGGTGTACAACTTGTCAGCGTCGATAGATAGGAAGTACTGCTCAAAGTAGAGAACTAAAAAGTAGATAGTTGAAATAACATCTCATTACGATTTAGTTAGTGGTTTGCTCGAAAAAAAGTGTGCTAGTCTTACGGCAACTCAACTACGAGATAAAAACTACAATGAAAATTTTCAGCAATTTCGAAAGCGGCAACATTCACGTCGTTTCTGCAGATTCACCACAAAACATTCAACTGACTATCCCAGCAGACTACCAAACTGAAATCTCTCAGTGGTTTCACTTCCGCTTAGAAAGTGAAGCTCAACAAGCTCACCACTTTGAAATCGGTCAATTGGCAACATCTGCCTACCCTGAAGGCTGGAAAGATTACGATGTGGTTGCATCGTATGACCGTGAAGAGTGGTTCCGTATCCCATCTCAGTTCGATGGCGATACATTAAGCTTCGATATCATCCCTGAACACGATTCAATGTACTTCGCGTACTTCGCGCCGTACTCATACGATCGTCACCAAGATCTTCTGCACAATGCTCAAACGCACCCTGCTTGTAAGCTTGAAACTCTAGGTCAGACGCTAGACAACAACGACATCACTTTGCTAACCATCGGCGAGCCAAGTGAAGAGAAGAAAAACATCTGGGTTATTGGTCGCCAACACCCTGGCGAGACGATGGCTGAATGGCTGATCGAAGGCCTGCTACAACGTCTACTTGATGAAACAGATACAGTAGGTCGTTCTCTGCTAGACAGCGTTGTTTTCCGCGTGGTTCCTAACATGAACCCAGATGGCAGCATCCGCGGTCACCTTCGTACTAATGCGATTGGCGTTAACCTGAACCGTGAATGGCAATCGCCTTCTATGGAACGTAGCCCAGAAGTATTCCTTGTTCGTGAGCGTATGCTAGAAACGGGCGTTGATCTGTGTCTAGACATTCACGGCGACGAAGCGATCCCATATAACTTTGTAGCAGGTAGCGAAGGCACGCCTTCATACAACGAGCGCATTGCTAAACTAGAAAATCACTTCAAGCAAGCACTGCTGACTATCACGCCAGAGTTCCAAGATGAGTTTGGTTACGATAAAGACGAACCGGGCAAAGCGAATATGACGGTTGGCACAAACTGGATTGGTGAGCAATTCAAGTGTTTGGCTTACACCGTCGAGATGCCATTTAAAGATCACATCAGTCACGCTGACGAACTTTACGGCTGGTCTCCAGAACGAAGTGTCGCGTTTGGTCACGATATGCTAGCCGCAGTTTGGGCTACAGTAGACGAGCTATAAGGCGAACTAAGCTCATTAGCTTTACCTGTATCGCCTTTGGTTTATAAGAATCTGGGCTATAGATAGAACAAAGCCCAGCACTTGTGAAAGTGCTGGGCTTTTTAATATCGGCTTGGATGAGTGAATCTAACTTTAAAAGCTTTCTATGCCACTCTGAGGCTAGCAAAAAACACTGGGTATCTTTGCCTAATGTGGCGTTGTTCAGACACCATATCTTTGAAGCTCGGACCTTGTGATAACTGAACGATCACTTCGTCACCTTCTTGTCGCAATACAGCACCGCTAATATCGATACTGTTGTTGTCATGCAACCTCAAGGTGCCGGCCATTGAAAAGCCACGATAAACCGGAATGATGTTACGCATCATCAGGCGTACACCCTTTTCAGAAACTTCGCTGACATGAAAAAGCTCATCCTTAATTCGCATCACCGGACGAGCCTTTTGAGGGTACTTTAAGCGGTAATATTTGCGTTTCTGGGTGAATGAATCTTCACGCATTGGTGACTCCCTGTCTCTGTTATTTCGGTCAAGCAATAGGCTGTAGCTTCAATTGGTCTCAAATAAACACATTCACCAAATTGATAGCTAATAATTATATCGACTTCCCGAGCTAATGCTTTAGAGATTTATACAGAGAAACACTGATTGCTTAGCATTCAGTAAAAAATGAGAACTGAATCGGAAATGAAAACTAAGATGGAAACGAGAACTAAGCCGGAAATGAACTGAACCAATAGCTAAAAACCCAATTCTTCGCATCGCACCCTAAAGCTGAAACAATGCCAACTGAATGCTGAAGCCCACGAATAGAATCCCACACACAATGTTCATCATTTGCGAGGTGCGCTTTTGAACTAACAAGCGCTTAAAGGTATCCGCCATTAAGATCACAACTAAGAACCACATCGACACCACTGACGCTTGAATTGCACCAAGTATCAAACTGTCTGTCACAATCGCATCTGTTGAAACAAATTGAGGGAATATAGAAAGATAAAACAGGACAATTTTAGGATTCAGTAGATTAGTGAGAAGCCCTTTGAAAAATTGCTTATAAAGCTTACTTCCCGATGTACTGACCACAGAGAGCACGCCCTCTTGAGCGCGCAGCGCCGCACGAAAATGGTTATACCCAAGCCAGACAAGATACAAAACCCCAGCCCACTTTAGCCCTTCAAAGGCCATGGGAGTGTTCGACAGTAATAAGCTTATGCCGTTAGCCGAGATAAAGGCATGAAAAAAGAAACCACATGACACGCCCAACACGTTCACAAATGCGAACAGCTTCCTTTGAGTTAAGGCTGTGCTTAATACCAACAGCGCATTTGGGCCCGGGATAATGGCAATAAAAAACACGATAACGATAAACAGCCAGATACTGTCCCAACTCATTTCGATCTCATTTCATGAACATTTTTAGGGCGGACATTGTACGTCCATTCAGTGCCATTACAATATGATAAACGCTTAATTATCGCGTATAGCTAACAGACATAATTCGCGCGTATAATGAATGTGTTTATCGTCTAACATACAAAACTGATTCTCTAACATTTGTAGCCCTGATAGACTCCACCTCCTTTTTGATACTTGGTTCATTTATGTCATTTGATAGCCTAACCCTTAACGCAAAAACCGTCTCCGCGCTCTCATCTCAATTCAATAAGCCGACAGAGATACAGCAAGCGGTAATTCCTACCATTATTGCGGGGAAAGACGTACTCGCATTGGCTCAAACGGGCAGCGGTAAAACATTGGCGTTCGGCTTACCTTTACTGAATAACATCAACCAAGATGTGAATGAACTGCAAGCACTGATCATTGTTCCAACCCGTGAACTTGCATCTCAAGTGACCAAATCTTTAGAACCGATCGCGACAACGCTCAATATCAAATTGGTAACGCTAACGGGCGGCGTAAATACTGATGATCA
The DNA here is from genome assembly GCF_041469805.1 of Vibrio sp. 10N.286.48.C11. Lineage (NCBI taxonomy): Bacteria > Pseudomonadati > Pseudomonadota > Gammaproteobacteria > Vibrionales > Vibrionaceae > Vibrio > Vibrio sp. 10N.286.48.C11. The sequence continues at coordinate 20,801 of NZ_JBFRLK010000078.1, forward strand.
ACAGCAACAATTATCGACTAAACCACAATTAGCCATCGCCACACCGGGCCGCCTACTTGCTTTAATCAAAAGTGATGAACTGGATATAGCTCGGTGTTCATCATTGGTTCTTGATGAAGCCGACCGCCTGATCGACATGGGATTTTGGCCAGATATTCAAGCGATTACTTCAGCACTACCGAGCAAACGTCAGTCACTGTTGTTCTCTGCGACACTTCCGCCCGAATTAGTAGGTCAGGCTGAAGAGCTTCTTTCAAATCCAGTTAAGGTCACGACACATCAAGAAAACAGCGTGGTCGCGGCTATTGAAGAAACCCTGTATTTAGTAAACAAAGGCAGTAAAGCTCAAGCGCTCATCGCACTACTCAATCAACACACATGGCCGCAAGTATTGGTATTTATTGGCGCAAAAGACAATGCCGACGCATTAACCAAACGATTGAATAAAGCCAAAATCAGTGTGAGTGCGTTACATGGAAATAAGAGCCAAGAAGAACGAGAGCAAGCATTAGAAAGTTTCAAAAATGGCGAGACTCGTGTGCTTATCGCGACTGATGTGATGGCTCGAGGCATCCATATTGATCAACTACCTATTGTAATTAACTTCGAATTACCTTCTCACTCAGCAACTTACGTACACCGCGTTGGTCGTACAGCAAGAGCAGGAAGTACTGGCTGCGCGGTCTCTCTGGTTAGCCACAGCGAAACTGACTACCTCAATGCGATTCGCACCTTGACCAATAAGCCGTTAGTGCTGCAACCATTAGAGGGTTTCCCGGTTACCGACAAACCTGCATCTGAAACGACCGCTCGCAAGCGTCCACCTAAAGATAAAATGGCCAATCGAAGAACAGCTAAAAAGAAAAGCATTAAGCAATTTAAAAGCAAACCAAATAGCTCTAAGTAACCAGAAATAGAATGGTCAGCTCAGTTTGTACTGGGCTTTTTTATATGCAACAAAATACAAATTCACACCCAAAAACTTCCCTAAAGTTGCCAACTTAAATGACACTTTTGTGAATTATGATGCCAACGTATTGATTCTTGGTTGCTCAAAAAAAATACTCTTAAATCACGTTGACGCCCCTATATCTAGCAACTAGATTTTTCTATTAGTGTCTACAACAGGAGGTCATTGAAATGAAACGTGCTAGCTCTACATATCGATTACAACTGATTAAGGAAGTGGCAACTCGCCGAGATCGTCAACGTTCCAATGACCCGATGGCAAACTACATACAAACCCTAATAGATAATAAAGATGATTGTGATACTTCGGTTGAACGCAACCAGAGGTTCAGTGGCAGTCATTTTGATGAGCACATAGGTGGTTGGGTAAGTGACCACTGGGGTAACAAGTAGGACAAAGAGAGTAATCCAACCAGCATAATCGCTGTAGAATTCGTCTCCGAATTAACCTATCATCTGCAACAATTCCCTATCCTAGAGTAAGCAGAAAGTGTCTGAGTTAAAAAGAGAAAAAGAAGTGATGGTTGCCTTCCAAGTGATACCTCGCGTTAAAGAAGGCAACAACTTCGAAGTGGTTGATAAAGCCATTGAAGTTGTGAAAGCTGCCGATGTGCCTTTCCAAGTCGGTGCGATGGAAACTACGATGAAAGGTGAACTCAACCAATTACTCGATATCGTTAAAAAAGCAGAACAAGCTTGCTACGATGCAGGGGCGGTAGAAGTGATCACAAACATTAAGATTCACAGTAAAACCACCGAGGCCGATGATACATTTTGCACTTACCATCGTGGTGTAACGAAAGCGAATCACATGTTTGTTTAATCACATTTTTGTTTCTGAAAACTGAGCTTTAAGAAAGGCTCTGAAGAACCAGTGGTGTTATTGGAAAGGCATGTCTGAGAGGTGAGAAAGGATTTCCATTCGTTCTTCTTCTGACATCGAATGCCAATCACGCGGAGTCTCTTCAGGGTCATCTTTTGCCCCGATCGGTTTTCGGTCAAGTGCTTTGACTGGCTCTTTTTTGATTTTTACGTTCTTTTTATTCATACCGACACCACTCCTTCTGGTACAAAGGTACCTACTTTAATATTACACCCCAACCATTATGTAAAGTAATAGTTACTTCGGAGTTAAATAAAATCTAAATACTTCCTCTTTAGCCAAAAAGATCTCTTTGGGGACTGGTATTTCCCTCTTCATCGACCTGCTTACCAATCAAGTTTTTTTGATTCATTATTTTTCTTCTATAGCGCTGACGACACAGCTTTATCACGTGCAATTGTTCTGACGGTGTCATCGACATCCAATTAAAGCGCTCTTCTCTCTTGCGCATACAACCGTTGCAATAGCCTTTGTCATCGCTTGAACAAACCCCAACGCAAGGGCTTGGAACTTGGAAAAACTCTAACTGCTCCACCATGCCTCCTTACACATTCAAAATTACGCTTACTCTCTCAAAAATAAGCGATTAATTTGTCGCCTGGCTCGTGAAATCCATACTAAACTATGACCTTATACTGACACATATTGTGTTTTGTAAACTATACTTTGAACCCATCAAGTTACACTTATCCGGTAACTTCGTTCTTTCCTTTGGAGCCTTATAATATGAAGTTTAGTTCAAAAAAATTACTAGCAGTAGCCGCTTTACCTATGATGCTAGCAGCATGCACAACAACAGGTGACAACGCGATGCAAGTAACACCAACCGATCTACAGCACCATAATTGGGAACTTGCGCAAATTGATGGCAAGGACATTGTGAAAAGCGAAGACCAAGCAGCTCCTCGTCTAGAGATCGGCGAAAAGATGACTGCAAACGGCATGGCTGGTTGTAACAACTTCTTCGGTCAAGGCGAGCTGAAAGACGGTCAATTCCGTATCAAGCAAATGGGCATGACAATGAAAATGTGTCACGGCTCTGCGATGGAAATCGAACAATCGGTTTCTGCTACTCTAAGCGAGTGGAGCGACGTAACGCTAACAAACGATACGCTAGTACTGAAAAACGATGTACACACGCTAACGTACACAATTCGTGACTGGGTAAACTAATCCGTCATCGAAACCAAATACTGATTAAAGGAGCCTGATGGCTCCTTTTTTATTGTCAGCTTGCCCTCACTACTTCTTCAAAATTGACGCTCATCGCCGACTTTTCGTACCAACCTCCAATAAACCTCAAAAATCTCTCATTTAGATGCAATAAATTCAACGGTTCAGCGGTCTGTTGCTAGGATGGCAAAAGCCTAGAGTCTGTCGAGTTTTCGAGATGATTACGTATCGAACAAAACTCGACCGCGAACTCCCTGCTTGTTCTCAAGTAATTGATTGAATTTACTGTTGAATTAGAATTTATTTCAGAAACAGATAGAATAACTATTAGGGCATGTTGATCTTTCGTTAACCACGAAGGGTCAATACGCACTAGGGAGTTCGAAAATACAATGCTCTTGCCCGTTCACTACCAAATGGAAAAGTTTATGAACAAGATAGTAAGTACGTTAGGAATCATGGCAACCGTTGCATACAGCGCAACCATTTATGCTGATGAAGCAACATCCACCGACAGCTGGAACCAAATAGAACAGCAGGCAGAGGGAGAAACTGTCTACTTTCACGCTTGGGGCGGAAGCCAAGAGATCAATCGTTACCTACAGTGGGCAGGCAAGAAATTACAAAGTGACTACGGTGTCACGTTAAAGCATGTGAAAGTGACCGATATTGCGGAAACCACCACTCGACTGCTTGCTGAAAAAGCGGCAGGAAAGAACAGTGAAGGCAGCGTCGATATCGTCTGGATTAATGGCGAGAACTTCCGTTCGATGAAAGACAACGCGCTATTGTTTGGGCCATTTACGGAATCACTTCCAAATTGGCAGTATGTCGATAAGTCTCTGCCGATTGATGTTGATTTCTCAGAGCCGACAGAAGGCTTAGAAGCACCGTGGGGCGTGGGACAACTGGTGTTCATTCATGACCAAGAAACACTTCACAACCCGCCACAATCATTCTCTGAGATGTTAAGCTACGCTCAGGCTTTCCCGAACCGCTTAAGCTACCCTCGCCCACCAGAGTTTCATGGCACGAGCTTCATTAAGTCACTACTGATTGAACTAACAAACAATAACCCTGCGCTGGCTCAGCCGGTTTCAGAAGACAACTTCCAAGAAGTAACGGCACCACTGTGGGCTTACTTAGATAAATTCCATAAAGTGGCGTGGCGCGGTGGAAAGCAGTTCCCAGCAGGCACATCGGAAAGCATCCAACTTCTGGATGACGGACAGATCGATCTCGCGATTACGTTTAATCCAAACTCTGTTTATTCAGCACAAGCCAGTGGTCGCTTAGCCGAAACCACTAAGGCTTATGCTCTAGAAAGCGGCGCTCTATCTAACATTCACTTCCTTGCGATTCCTTGGAACGCCAATGCAACCGCAGGTGCTCAAGTGACCATTAACTTCTTATTGAGCCCGGAAGCACAGTCTCGCAAGGGTGACCTCAATGTTTGGGGCGATCCTTCGGTTCTGAGCAGCAAATACCTGACTGGCAGCGCTAAAAACACCCAGCAATTTAAATCGGTTGATGAACCACACCCTAGCTGGCAAAACGCGCTCGAGAAAGAGTGGCTTAAGCGATACGGTAACTAGTCTTCATGCTACGCGCTCTATATTTTGTTGTTATAGCTGTATGCATTATCCCGACCATTCCTGGAGTAGCGGGAGTCGTGGCTTCGTCACTGAGTTTCATCCCGCCCCTTGGTTTAGAGGAGCCGACACTCAACGGTTTTAGCCAAGTCTTTCAATGGGAAGGGGCTTGGCACTCTATTGGCTTAAGCCTAGGTTCAGCAATTGCAAGCAGCTATATAGCCTGCTTCCTGACCTTTTGTATTCTTCAAGCCTCTTGGGGAAACAAGTTTTGGAGAAAGATTGAGTTTACGCTATCGCCAATGCTTGCCATTCCACATGTAGCTTTCGCTATCGGCTTTGCTTTTCTGTTTAGTCCAACGGGGCTTGGCGCAAGAGCGGTACATCACTTGCTCGGCGAATCGGCTACCAGCTCTGAATTGGCGTTATTGGTGAAAGACCCATACGCGTTCGGCTTAATTATTATGCTCGCACTCAAAGAAGTCCCCTTCTTATTGCTGATGAGCATTTCGATACTTCAGCAAATTGATGTAGAGCGTATCACCAAGGTCAGTGCATCGCTCGGTTACAGCCGCGCTCAGATCTGGTGGAAATGTATTTTCCCACAATGGTTTACCAAGCTTCGTTTCCCAATGCTGGCGGTACTCGCTTACAGTGTCTCGGTTGTCGATATTGCTTTGATCATAGGCCCAACCAACCCGCCGACCTTTGCCGTTTTGGTATGGCAATGGTTCAACGATCCGGATCTTAACCTACTTCCGCGAGCTGCTGCTGGTGCCATCGTTTTGTTTGGTTTAGCTTCGTTGATCATCGCCTTGGCGCGTTTAGTTGAATGGGCGGTTCTTAAGTACTTTCGAACTTGGCAGTATTCCGGAAGAACAGGGGCAAACCTTCCGGGGAAAACGGTATTCACTGTCCTTGCTAGCCTTTCACTGCTGATCATTCCTTTAATGGTAATTTGGAGCGTTGCTCAGCGTTGGCGCTTCCCTGATTTACTGCCGAGCCGCTACAGCATGCGCTTCTGGGAGTTCGAGTGGGATGCCATCATGAGTACTGTGGGTCAAAGCTTATGGATTGGTCTGATTGCCGCTTCAGTCGCTTTGTTGCTTGCGCTGGTGGCTCACGAATACAGAATCAAATACAAGTGGCAAGTTCCGGGCTTCATTATCGCTATTCCAATGCTAATACCACAGCTTTCAGTGTTGTTTGGTATGCAAGTCACGACCTTCTACATCGGCAGTAGTGCCTATGAGTTCTGGGTGATTTGGGCGCATGTTTTCTTTGCTTTCCCGTTCGTGTATCTGTCTTTGGATGGCCCGTGGAAAAGCTTCAATGATGGGTTGATTAAAGCCTCGCTGAGCCTAGGTAAATCGCCATTTCAGAGTTGGTATTCGATCAAACTACCAATCTTGCTTCCTGCGATTGCCTTTGCTTGGGCGGTCGGGATCAGCGTGAGTTTGGCCCAATACCTTCCAACATTAATGCTCGGCGCGGGCCGTATTAGCACGATCACCACAGAAGCCGTTGCACTTACCAGTGGTTTCGACCGCAGGGTGACAGCAATCTATGCCATTTGGCAGGCCCTATTGCCTCTGTTCTTTTTCTCTTTAGCGATATTAGTCAGCCGACTTCAACTCAGATATCGCCGTCTTACTTTTAAAGGTTTCCTAAGTAATGAGTCTGTACCTCAACGACCTCGCCATCCGTAAAACCGATGGAGATTCGCTGTTCTCAGCGCTAAACGTCACATTAGAATCTGGCCAAATACTGGCTTTGATGGGGCCGAGTGGCTGTGGAAAGTCGACCTTACTGGATGCGATTGCTGGTCACTTAAGTGAAGAGTTTTCGTACTCTGGCACCGTTGTGTTGAACAATATTCAGCTCGACGAGCTTCCATCACATCAGCGTGAAGTCGGTATTTTGTTTCAAGATGACTTGTTGTTTCCGCACCTCAAAGTATGGGAAAACTTGGCCTTTTCGTTACCGAACTCTGTTAAAGGTTCCGCTCGCCAAAAACAAGCAATGGCTGCACTAAAAGACATAGAGCTAACTCACTTAGCTGAATCTTTCCCGGATCAAATATCCGGCGGTCAACGCGCAAGAATAAGCTTGACTCGTATGTTGTTAGCCAAGCCTAAACTCGCCCTGCTTGACGAACCGTTCAGTAAGTTAGACCAAGAGCTCAGAGCACAATTTCGCGATTGGGTCTTCGAACAGCTGACCAAAGCGAATATCCCTACATTAATGGTCACGCACGACGAAGCCGATGTACCTCAAGGGGCAGAAGTACTGTCTTGGCCATGGAGAAGTAACCATGCTGGATAAGTACTCCATTAAGGTCATTAAGTGGCCATTAAATCAGTCTGCTAAGTTACTAAACCAATTGGGTATCACGGCCAATCAAACCACGTTATTCGGATTTCTGATTGGGTGTTTAGCGTTTCCAGCGTTGGCATTTCAACAATATGAGTGGGCGTTAGGCTTCATTGTGTTTAATAGAGTATGTGATGGGCTTGATGGAGCCTTGGCTCGAATCCAAGGCATTAGTGATGCGGGCGGTTTCCTCGATATCAGCCTAGATTTCCTATTCTACTCGCTGATCCCTTTTGGATTTGTCATTGCCAACCCAGAACACAACGCCATTGCCGGTGCATTTTTGATCTTCTCTTTTATCGGCACAGGCAGCAGCTTTTTAGCGTTTGCGGTTATGGCAGGCAAGCGAGGCATTGAAAACCCAGTCTATAAGCATAAGTCTCTGTACTACATGTCAGGGCTAACCGAAGGCACTGAAACCATCGCTTGTTTCATCGCGTTTTGTATTTGGCCTCAACACTTTGCGGTTATCGCTTACACCTTTGGTGCAGCTTGTTGGCTAACCACGTTCATGCGTATTTATTTTGGTTTTCAGACACTAAAAAACCAAGCTAGTTAATAAATGAGTTAGTTTCTTGCATCTATAAAAACGCCGCTCATTGTGAGCGGCGTTTTCTATATTAGTATGGATAATGCCCGCTAAATCATGACATCAAGCTTCAGCTGAAGCCGTGATTTTAAACCTCAATACCTTTAGGCTTGAATCAAGGTCGACATCGACAAACTCAGGCGGGTTGTCCAGACGCTCAATGAACTCAACGCTTGGTGCTTCTTCTGCCATCGTCTCAATCAGGAAGTTTGGTGATACTGCTGGTGAGTTCACACACGCAATCACTTCACCGCCTTCAGTTAGAAGTTCAGGTAAACGACGTAAGATTTTTTTGTAATCTTTGGTTAGAGCAAAGCTGCCTTTTTGGAACGAAGGTGGATCGATGATAACGAGCTCGTAAGGACCGCCCTTCTTGATTTTTCCCCACGACTTAAAAATATCGTAGCCAAGGAAGTTAACCGAGCGCATATCGTGATCATTCAGACGGTGGTTATCGCGGCCTTTATTCAACGAGCCACGAGACATGTCCACGTTCATACATTGACGAGCACCACCAGCGATAGCCGCGACAGAGAAACCACAAGTGTATGCGAACAGGTTAAGAACGTTCTTATCCTGAGCATTATCTTGTACCCACTGACGACCATTACGCATGTCTAGGAACAAACCGAAGTTCTGATTACGGCCAATGTCTAATTGGTACTTAAGACCATGCTCAACCACAACCGGAGAATCATTCAACTCGCCCCATAGAACCTCTGAAGGCGCGCCATCAGCATAACGGTGTTGCAGAACAATGCTTGTGCCCTGCTTTGATTGCCAGATATCTTTGTTGGTGAGTTGAACCAATCCAGCTTTTAGAGATGACAAGAATTCGTCGTCTACTTCTTTAAACACGTTAACCAATAGCTGTCCATCAACCCAGTCACATGTCAATTGCTCTAGACCAGGCCAAAACTTACCACGCCCGTGGAAAATACGGCGTAGTTCGTTTGGTACTTCATTAAGTTGCTGTTCAATATGACTAAAAAACAGAGGTAAAGCTGATGCTTCCATTATTTCACTCACTTAGTGTTTAGCTTTGGCCAAGTTAATGACCAAGGTTCAAGCCAACTGTCCAAACCGTTCGACACGGTTTCCTGATACCACTTCTCACCCAAGGAGTTTAGGCTTCTTGGATCGCAGACATATTCGTAGGCTTGTGATTGATAGATAAATCGAATCGCGAAAGCATGCAGATAACCTCTGTCAGCCTCACTCGATGGATTATAAATAGGGTCACCAACAATGGCTGAGCCAATCGACTTCATCGCGACACGGATCTGGTGAGTTCGCCCCGTATAGGGTTTACATAAAAGCAAACGCTCACCGGGTTCAGCCGTTGCTGATAAAAATTGAGTAATCGCAGGGCTCTCTTTGGATGTCAGAAGTTTCCAACTTGAGCGTCGTGAACGCTCCATGTCTCCTGAGATCAAACCTTGCTTTTTCTTTGGCTTCTTAGAACCGATCGCAAGGTAGTATTTCTCTACTTCACGCTTTGCAAATAGCTGTGAAAGCTCGCTCGCCGCCGACGCATTTTTTGCCAGCAGCAGAATGCCCGAAGTCATTTTATCTAGTCGATGAACGAGATACAGCTTAGGCTCATTAATTGCCTTAGCAACTTCTTGAAGCAACATGGTATCGCCATCGTCTTTGTGGACGCTGACTCCAGGGTGCTTATTGATAAGTAAAAAATCAGAGTGGTTCAGAAGAATATCGAACATTAAAGGCTAGCTCCATTGTAGAACGTGGAGTATACCGCGTCTGAACCCAGATTCCAGCTACGAAAAAGCCCAACTCACTCAATAAATATTGAATCGTTGGGCTTCTTTTCAGCAACTAGCGATCAGTGCGTGGTCTTTACTCGATTACCAATAGGTAAATAGAACCAAGCTACCGCTTTACGCCAGTTTAAACTTACCAACTAATGCTTCTAGCTCAGCAACCTTAGCGTTCAAGCCTGATGTATTTTCGGAGCTACGAGTTGCTAGCTGCAGAGATTGCTCAGAGATATCGCTAATCGCGGTAATGTCCGCTGCAATTTCTTTGGTCACAGCCGTCTGTTCTTCTGCCGCAGTCGCAATAGAGTTAACCATGCTTTGTACATTGCCCGCACCGCTCACAATCGCTTCTAGAGCCGAAACAGCACCTGAGCTTTGCTCAACACCAATCTCAACTAAACGACAGTTATCTTGAGTGTAAGTCACCGCTTCTTGAGTGCCCGATTGAATCGATTGAATGATGCCCGAGACTTCTCGTGTCGCTTTGGTTGTTCTTTCTGCTAGCGCTCGCACTTCATCGGCTACCACAGCAAAACCACGACCAAACTCGCCTGCACGTGCCGCTTCAATTGCAGCGTTAAGAGCTAACAGGTTAGTTTGCTCAGCAATGTCTTCGATTACCTTGATAACGCTACCAATCTGCTCACCGTGAGAACCTAGAGTATTCATTTGCAACGACATATCGCTCATTTGAGTCGACACTTGTTGAATACTCGCCACCATCTCAACAATCACGTTGCGGCCATCTTCTGCAGAGGTTTCTGAGCGACGTGCTTCTTCATAAGTTGAAGTACCTTGCTGCGCCACTTCAGAAATGGTCAAGCTTAGCTCTTCAGCAGCCGTTGCAATCAAGTTAGCTTTGTCTGCTTGAGCTGATGCACCAGTAACGATGTCTTGGCTAATAGAAGAGAGCTCCCCTGTCACCGATTGGACTTGGTGAGTCACAGACGAGATTGAACCTAATAGGTCTACTAGTGATTTCTGCATCTGGTTAATCGACTTAGCCAGTTCAGCCAATTCATCACCAGAATCATCAATAATGTCGCCTGCCGTTAGGTCACCATTTGCTACACGTCGTGCTACTTGTTCTACACGAGTAAGACGATTGGTAATAGAGCTAGACAATAGATACGCAATCACACAACCAAAGACAATCGCAATAGCAGACAACACCATGATAGTGCGCTCGATGGTAGTAAACGTGTCGGTTAGTGTCAGTAGTGACTGTTCTGTATCTGCGCGCTCACTTGCTGACGCTTGATCCAGTAAGTTCTCAATAGGGATAAGATTGCTCTCATACAAAGATCGTAGCTGTTGAATATTGGCTAGTAGTGCAGCTTCATCATTGATCTTCGGCACAAGCTTTGATTCAAACTCTTGAGTGAAACGCCCCATCAGGTCTTCAATTCGCTGAATACGGCGGTGGTCTTCCGAACCTCTACTCTCCAAACGCTTAGCCTGCTCGATAGCTTGAGCAAATTCGTTCTTGCTGGTTCGATAATCATTGAGTGCGTTATCAACCAGTGTAATTGCACCAAGCGCATCTCGGTATACATCACCCGCTTCATCAATCAGTACCAGGTAGGTAACAGTACCCGGAACATCGTCCATTCTAATTTCATCTGCGCTCTGGTGCGCGCCGATAACTTCTATCCATACAATACTGACTAACGTAACAAGCACCGCCAATATAGAGCCAAAACCGGCATACAGTTTCTTTCTCACTGACAATTTCACACAACACCTACCTAAATTAAATACCGATCAAAAATTCTTGATATTCAATATATCGGCTAGGTGACGGATAACTTTAGTGAATGTAATGTTTTATTTTTTGATAAGAATTAAGTATTTGAATAAAAAAACGGGAGCCATTGGCTCCCGTTTCTTAACTTACTTTAGCTCGCGATTGTAGCTTCTTAAAACTATAGCTTCTTAAAACTATAGCTTCTTAGAGATAAGCGCAGAGCCAGCAATAATACCAATACCTAGTAGCATGATTGCACCTTTACCGCTGTCGAAGCCAGAAGAGATACCCATGAATGCAACGATTGCGATAGCTACTGGGATGATGTACTTAACTAGCGTGTACCATAGACCGAATAGTGGGAAAGATACTTCACCATCGTTAGTGATTTCTTTCTCTAGGTCAGCACGGTTTAGTCTCCAACCAGCGAAGATACATACCAACATACCGCCAACCGCTAGGAAAATCTTATCCGTTAGTAGGTCGAAAATGTCGAACGCGCCAGTATCAAACAGTGTTGGACCGAAGCCGCCAAGTGATAGAGAAGCGAAGATACATAGAATCGCCATTACAACACTTGCAGACAGTACCGCTGTTACACGCTTCATGCCTTTCTCATCGATTAGGTAAGAAACCACAACTTCAAGTAGAGATACTGAAGATGTTAGTGCCGCAACACTCAAACCAACGAAGAACATAAGAGCAAATAGAAGACCAACTACGCCGCCCATTTCAGCGAATAGCTGAGGAACAACAACGAATACTAAACCAGGGCCCGCTGCAGGTTCCATACCGAACGCGAACATTGCAGGGAACATTGCAACACCAGCTAGAATAGCAACACCAGTATCCATTGCGGTTACCATTGCTGTTGTCTGAACTAGGTTCTCTTTCTTCTTAAGGTAAGAACCGTATGTCATCATACAACCCATACCAAGACTTAGAGAGAAGAATGCTTGACCTAGAGCGGCTAGGATTACATTGCTGTCTACTTTAGAGAAGTCAGGACTGAATAGGAACTCAAGACCAGCCATCGCGCCCGGAAGCATAATGCCTTTGATTGATACTACAATAAGGATAATGAAAAGAAGCGGCATCAGGATCTTACCTGCTTTCTCAATACCACCAGAGATACCTTTCATAACGATAACAACGTTAAGTAGTAGGTATAAGCCCATCCACATTAGTGGTTGAACTGGGTTTGAGATAAAGCCACCAAAGCTATCACCAATTGCTTCTGGTGCGTCTAGAAGACCACCTGCAATTTTACCGATGTATGCGATTGACCAACCGCCTACTACTGGGTAGAAACCCATGATAAGTAGACCACTGAATACGCCGATAACGCCAGCGAACGTCCAACGACGGTCAGTTGTTTTAAATGCACCTACTGCTGATTTTTGCGTATGACGGCCAATCGCAAATTCAGTCAGCATGACACTGAAACCAATAAAAATTACAAAAAACAGGTAAATGGCAACGAATGCACCACCGCCACTTTCGCCTGCTGTGTATGGGAATTTCCAAATGTTACCTAAGCCAACAGCAGAACCTGCTGCAGCCATTACGAATCCTAACTTCGAACCCCAGGTATCGCGGGGTGTTGTGGTTGTATTACTAGTAGCCACGTGTACTCCAAACTTTTGTGTTATGTGATGTTGTGTTTTGCTTTGGGTGGCGTCTTTAAAAGGAAGGTGTATAAATAAATTTACACACCTAAAAAATTTGATTGACGCTCGTTGTCTAGCAAGTAAACCAGTTTAAGAATAAAATTGGAAGAGCATACCGTACAAATTTCGTTAAAGATGTAAATTTTTATGGTTAAATGCCGACTTTTCATACAAAACAATCGTTTTCTTCTTAAGTTGACCAAAACTTAACAACTTTAACCTATTTACATCTTTTGCTCTATTTTGTAAATAGTTGATTCCTTAAATTCCCATATCCGTTAAATAGCATTACTATCTAAGTGTCTCTTTTTTCGAGTATTCAATGTGGATAAGCTTTATCATTTTTTAACTTTGGCCTCTGTTGTTTTGTACTGGGTTCTCGTAGCCGGTGTGACGTTTCGTGTTGTACTAAAACGACGCTCTGTCAGCGTTTCTCTTGCTTGGCTAATGGTTATCTACATTATCCCGATTGTTGGTGTAGCTTGTTACTTCCTTTTTGGTGAGCTAAACCTAGGCAGAAAAAGGGCTGAACGCGCTCATCGTATGTTTACCCCTTTCGGCGACTGGTTCCGTCAATTGAATGATTGCCAACTTCACCAACCAGGGAAAGTCGGCTCCCCTATCCATAAGATTGACGAGCTTTGTAACAATCGAATGGGCATCCCTGCACTCAGTGGAAACACTCTATCGCTGCAATCTTCACCAAACGAGATCCTACACGCAATTATCGAAGATATAGAAAATGCACAAACCAGTATCAAGATGGTTTTCTATATTTGGCATCCAGGTGGCCTGACCGATTCGGTTGCCTCTGCGCTGATTCGCGCTGCAAAACGTGGCGTAGATGTTAAAGTTTTGCTCGATTCAGCAGGTAGCCCACGCTTTTTCAAAAGCCATTGGCTCGCAATGATGAAAGACTCGGGTGTACAGGTTGTACAAGCATTGGAGGTGAGCCCATGGCGTATTTTTTTACGTCGCCTAGATTTAAGACAACACCGCAAAATCATTGTGATTGACGAGACTATCGCCTATACGGGTTCAATGAACATGGTTGACCCGGCTCACTTCAAACAAAACTCAGGCGTTGGTCAATGGATTGATGTAATGGTCAGAGTGACTGGGCCAACCGTTAATGTGTTATCCGCTATTCACGGCTGGGATTGGGAAGTTGAGACTGGTGAACGCATTCTCCCTGATATACCTGAATGCCCAGTTGAAGAAATCATGACACATCATCCGGTTCAAGTAGTGCCGTCTGGCCCTGGCATGCCGGAATATTTGATCTTACAAGTACTGACCATCGCCATCAATCAAGCGAATCATTCTGTACGTATTACTACACCTTATTTTGTGCCAAGTGCTGACTTACTCGAAACACTTAAGATGACAGCTCAACGCGGCGTAACTGTAGAACTGATCATTCCACACAATAACGATTCACTAATGGTTAAATGGGCTTCTCGTGCGTTTTATACCGAGTTGCTTGAAGCTGGCGTAAAGATCTATGAATTTTACGGTGGCCTTCTTCATACCAAATCGGTAGTGATCGATGAAGAGTTTTGCTTGATCGGAACCGTCAATATCGACATGCGCAGTTTGTGGCTCAACTTTGAAGTAACCCTTGCCGTTGACGACGTACACTTCACCAAGCAATTGTTTGATTTACAGCAATCCTATATTGAATCATCTCATCCCGTGGAATTAGAGCAGTGGGAACAGAGAAATTTACGTAACCGCTTCTTTGAGAGACTGTTCTATTTATTCAACCCGTTGCTCTAATACTCCTCGCTCGCCGACCACCATTGGCAACGAATAGTATCTTTGCGATCGCTTTTTAACTTTTCATCACAAATCGAGGAAAAGTTAAAAAGCAAAAGAAAACGTTAAAAACTCTCTCTTCCCTCTTGCTTTGATGGCTACTCGCATGTTTTAAATAGGACATAACCGATTGATAAGGAATTCACAGCATGTCCGAGAACAAAACCACTAAACTTATCACTGCCGGTCGTGATAAGAAGTGGACCAATGGTGTTGTTAACCCACCAGTACAACGCGCTTCAACTGTCGTATTTAACTCAGTAGAAGAGAAGCGTAAAGCTACGATTAACCGCGCTAACAAGACCCTTTTTTACGGACGTCGTGGAACCAACACTCATTTTGCCTTCCAAGATGCGATGGTTGAAGTAGAAGGCGGCGCGGGTTGTGCACTGTACCCGTGTGGTACGGCCGCCATTTCTAATGCCATTCTCTCTTTTGTAGAAACAGGTGATCATATTTTAATGGTTGACACCTGCTACGAACCTACTCGTGATTTCTGTGACACCATCATGAAAAAGATGGGGGTAGAGACAACTTACTACGAGCCAACGATTGGTGAAGGTATCCAAGACCTTATCAAGCCAAACACTAAGGTGCTGTTTACTGAGTCTCCAGGCTCTGTCACCATGGAAGTGCAGGATATTCCAACACTAGCGCGTATCGCTCATGAACATGACATCATCGTTATGCTAGACAATACTTGGGCGGCTGGCGTGAACTTCTCACCGTTTGATTTTGGTGTTGATATCTCGATTCAAGCAGCGACCAAATACATCGTGGGTCACTCTGATGTGATGCTAGGTACGGCAGTCGCCAATGAGAAATGCTGGGATCAACTAAGAGAGCAAAGTTACTTGATGGGGCAATGTGTCTCACCTGATGATGCTTATTTAGGGCTTCGCGGCATTCGTACTCTTGATGTGCGTCTACGCCAACACGCAGAAAGCAGCTTGAAGGTCGCAAAATGGTTAGAGACTCGTCCTGAAGTTAACCACGTTCGTCACCCTGCTCTTGAGTCTTGCCCAGGCCATGAATTCTTCAAACGAGATTTTACTGGCGGTAATGGCTTGTTCTCTTTTGTACTAAACAACTCTAATATCAAAGCGACGACAGCGTTACTTGATGGAATGACACATTTTAGTATGGGTTACTCTTGGGGTGGATTTGAAAGTTTGATTCTAGCTAACGAACCAAGCAGTTTTGACAGCTTGAGAACTGTTGCCAATCCTAATTTCGAAGGTACCTTGATACGTGTTCATATTGGGTTAGAAGATGTTGATGACCTGATTGCTGATCTAGAGGCGGGATTAGAACGTTATAGCGCTCTGATTTAATCTGAGACGATAGGTCTAATATGCAAAAAAGGCAGGATATTCCTGCCTTTTTCTGTTTAAAGCATAACTCAAAATACTCATATTCAGATACTTCAGCTCATAATACAAACCGCTCATAGTCCAGAAGCTTTCAAAGCCAATATTGAACCTTAAAGCACATCCACTTAAAGATCTCAGAGCGATGAAAAAATGGCTATGAATTTTTCAATTTCTAAGTGATTGTTCCGCTGAAATAAATAACACTTTATTTGTGTGGGCAACCGACTAAATGATCATTGACCATACCTGTTGCTTGCATAAATGCGTAACAGATTGTTTCTCCTACAAACTTAAAGCCTCTCTTCTTCAAAAACTTACTCATCGCTTTAGATTGCTCGGTAGAAGCGGGAACTTGAGACATCTCGGTCCATTGATTCACGATCACTTCATTATCAACAAATTGCCATAAGGCATTAGAAAGAGAGCCGAACTCTTTCTGTAATTCAAGCGTTGCTCGTGCATTGTTGTATACCGAAGCAATCTTACCCCTGTGTTTAACCACATCGAAGTTTTCAATGATGTGCGGCACGTTGTCTTCATTCAACTCAGCTAGCTTGTTTAGATCGTAATCATCGAACGCGGCACGATACCCTTCTCGCTTTTTCAGGATCGTAATCCAACTCAGACCGGCTTGAGCACCTTCTAAAGTAATGAACTCAAACAGAACTTGGTCATCATAAACAGGCACGCCCCACTCTGCATCGTGGTACTCCCTTTCAAGCTCATGTTTAAGCGCCCATGCACACGTTCTATCCACTGTATTAGCTTCCATTTCGATGATCTCTTTTAGTAATCGTACATAAAAATAATGCCCCAATTAGGGTAATGCCGTTCACTTAAG
>NZ_JBFRLK010000079.1:0-64996 GCF_041469805.1 Vibrio sp. 10N.286.48.C11
AGGTGCCGCCTATCCGACATATCTAGACGTACAGGGATAGAACCCTTGTTAAGGTTGAAGACTTCTTGGAAATCTTTGGTAAGAATGGTTTTCGCTAGGTCTTGCTGCGCTTTTTGGTTCTCTTTGTCACTCAGCTCAAAGAACGCAAAGCTATCGATGTTGAAAGTGAATTGGCCATCAGTGCCCGGTGCTGGTGCACAGATGTAATCTTTACCCGGTACTTTGCCTGCCGCAGTAAATTCACCTTTCGCCCAGTCACCCATGATCTGCATTGCCGCTTCGCCATTGATAACCATCGAAGTTGCTACGTTCCAATCACGACCCGGAGAGTTGCTGTCGATGTAATCACGCATCTTTTTGAACTTGGTGAACACTTCCACCATTTTGTCGCCAGATAACACGTCCATATCCAGGTCAACGAACGCTTTGTTGTAGTCTTCACTGCCTAGCACATCAAGTGCCACCGCTTCGAATACCGTCGCGTCTTGCCAAGGTTGACCACCGTGAGCCAGTGGAATGAAGCCAGCCGCTTTAATCTTGTCTGCGGCAACAAAGAACTCATCTAACGTAGTTGGAACCGTCACGCCTGATTTTTCTAAAACAACAGGGTTCGCCCAAAGCCAGTTAACACGGTGAACGTTGACAGGAACTGCGACATATTCGCCATCCCACTTCATCACTTTAGTGACCACTTCTGGCAGTAGCTCATCCCATTTTTCTTGTTTCGCAGTTGCATCGAGAGACGTTAGAAAACCTAAACCACCCCACTCTTGAATATCATGACCTTTAATCTGCGCCGCAGATGGAGGATTGCCCGACACTGCTCGAGTTTTCAAAACAGTCATCGCACTTTCACCGCCGCCACCAGCAACAGCGAAATCTTTCCAAGTATGGCCTTGTTCTTCAATCATCTCTTTCAGTACAGCTGCGGATTTCGCTTCGCCACCGGCAGTCCACCAGTGAAGCACTTCCACTTCACCAGCTTGAGAAAATGTTGAGGCAGCAAGAAGAGATAGAGTAAGTAGGGTTTTATTGATTTTCATTATTATCTTCCATGTTTTAGCGGACTCGACGTCCGGTTCAATACAGAGTCTACTTATTCTGATTTGTAAGATTGAAACAAAAGGTAAGCTCAATGTAACACAATTGTTACATTAAACTTCTAGGCCGCGTGGAATATAGACTTTAGCTTCTAAGCCGCCTTGAGGGGAGTTACGAATAATGAGATCTCCGCCGTGTCCGTGTAGGATATTTCGGCAGATCCCGAGGCCAAGACCGTGTCCTTGATCATCCGTTGCTAACCTAAAGTAAGGTTCAAAAACTAACTCTAGCTTGTCTTCTGGAATACCGAGACCACGGTCTTGAATGGTCACGACCACCCAAAGATCATCACCGCTGATTTCAACAACTGCTGAGGAACCATACTTAACCGCGTTGTCGATTAAGTTGGTGAGTACACGCTTTATCGCCAGTGGTTTAGCGACCAATGGCTCAATGACGACCGGCTCGAACTCAACCTTTGTCTGATACTGGTTATGAGATTCAATCACTGCAAGTACCATTTCGTTGAGGTCAATAATGGCATTATTCTCGTGTAGATCTGTGTCTCTTACCGCTTGCAAAGCACCTTTAACCATCATCTCAAGCTCATCGAGATCTTTGTTGAATTTGTCTTTCTTTACTTCACTCTCCAACAACTCTGCACGCAATCTAAGCCGTGTTATTGGTGTCTTTAAATCATGTGAGATTGCAGAGAAAAGGTGCTCACGGTCGGCAACATAGCGACGAATCCGTTGCTGCATTCGATTAAACGCTCGGGTCGCCGTCACCAGCTCAGTAGCCCCCTCTTCGTTAAGTGGCGGCTGCTGAATATCCATACTCATCTCGTTGGCCGCTCTTGCTAATTTTTTAAGAGGGCGTACTTGCCGACGAATCATCAAGTAAGTCAAAACCAAAAGAATGAGGGTCGAGGAAACTAAGAAGATCACCTGTTCTCTGCCGAGAATCGTATCGTCGAGTTTGACGTAAGGCGCAGGCAACAACGCGGCGATATACACCCATTCATGACTGGCTAATTCTATCTGAACAACCAGAATAGGAGGGTTAAGAGGTTCTAAGGTTAAAGTATGATGTGCCCACGATCGTGGGAGATCGCTCAAGTAGATGTCATTTTTAAGCAAACGAAGATGCTCAGGGCGAGAGAAATCAACCCGCACTGATTCGACTTTATTGAGCTTGCTACTCAAAACACTTTCTATCGCTTCAATCGAGGCGGTTTTTAAACGGGTATCAGGGATCGGTTCGACAATCAACGCCTCTTTATTGAAAGAAACGAAGAAGCGCGTACCGCCCATATTGCGGATTTGATCCAACACGATATGGCGATATTTAACGGGCAGAGACTGGAAGAAAGTCACCGTCGAGGCAAACATATTGGCCATGCTTGAAGAGGCAGAACGAATCCCCTCCAGTTCTTTGTGTTTGGATTCGCTATACCAAATAGACGTTGCGATACCTTGAGCTATCACCACAGCTAACAAGGTCAGTAACAATGTTCTGGCAACCAAAGAGTTTGGCTTTAACCGACTCAACCCGTTCATAGGAAATACTTCATTGCCGAGGTGCTCATTAACATCACTTGATTATCAGTGTTCATACTGAACAGGCACAGCGAGGATATAGCCATTACCGCGCATGGTTTTGATGTAGTGAGGATACTTGCCACTGTCGCCCAATCGGCTTCTCAGACGACTAAGCTGCACATCAATGCCTCGCTCAAAAGGCAACGCTTCACGGCCTCTGGTCGCGAATGAGATAGTGTCACGGTCGAGAACTTCGTTAGGGCGAGTTAAGAACAACATCAACAGAGAAAAATCACTGCCCGACAAATCCATCTCTTCCGAGTTTTCATTGTGGGAAATTCGATGCGCTAACGTATCAAGCGTCCAATCACCAAAAACAATCTGTTTTGGCAATGCATCACTTGTCTTGTCATCCACCACTTGAACGCGGCGCAACAACGCTTTGATACGCGCCATTAACTGACGAGGGCTAAACGGCTTGGCAATGTAATCATCAGCACCAATTTCTAAGCCGATAATTTGGTCGGTTTCATCCGATACGGCAGTCAGCATGATGATAGGCACATTCGATTGCTTACGGACGCGTTGACACAAGGTAAAACCATCGTCACCGGGTAGCATCACATCAAGCAGAATCAGATCTGGATAACCTTGGTTTTGCAGATGAGCTTCTAGTTCAACACCGTCTCCCACAGAAGAAACATCGAAACCAGATTTTGTGAGGTACTCTTCCAGCAGCTCGCGGATTTCTTGATCATCATCCACCACGAGAATTCGAGTATTTGTTGGCATCGCCCAAACCTATTAAATTTACAACTTATTCACATAGTGTATAGGCTGGCCGATTGTTTGATTATTGACATGTTTGTAAAGTTAGAAGAACAAACAGATAAAGATCACAACTTAGTGACCTCTATCTGAATCTTTAGGGCTTAATCCGCTATTGGTTGGTTATGAAGAGCAGCTGATCTCCATGGCTTTACCCCACTCAGGAGGTAAAGCCGCAAGGTGCTCATAATCCGGGTGTTCCGCGTAAGGGTCTGCCAGTACCACCATCAAAGCATCAATGTCGCTGCTATCACCGCGCTCTGCTTTGTCTATCGCCAGTTGAGCTAGGTAGTTTCTGAGGATGAATTTCGGGTTTGCCTGCCTCATCTTTTCGCAGCGCTCTGCCACTGAGCTCTCTTCCAGTTCACAGCGTTGTAAGTAGTTATCTACCCACAGCTTTGCTGCCTCTCGGTCGATAACCAAATCAATCACTTCTTGCGGCTGCAAGGTATCCAAATTCGACAACGTTCTAAAAAATCTTGGGTAGTCGACTTTGTTTTGCGACATCAGCTCGAACATAGATTCAAACAAACGACTGTCACCTTCTTGTTTCGAAAGTAGCCCCAACTTACGACGCATCATCTGACTAAAGTAACCGTTCATTTGCGGTTCGTACTGCTCTAAAGCCGCCTCTAAGTCGGCCTTATCCACCAGCGGAGAAAGTGAGTGAGCCAGTGCCGACAGGTTCCAAAGCCCTATTCTTGGCTGCTGGTTAAAAGCATAACGACCTTGGTAATCCGAGTGATTACAGATCAATCTTGGGTCATATTCATCAAGAAACGCGAACGGACCATAATCGAAAGTTTGCCCGATGATCGACATGTTATCGGTGTTCATCACGCCATGAGCAAAACCATTCGCTTGCCACAACGCAATCATCTCCGCGGTACGGTCAACAATCTGATTAAACATAGCAGCGTAGGGTTTCTCTTCATCGAGACACTCAGGGAAGTGCCATTCAATGACTTTATCGGCCAGCAACTTATGCTCAGCCAACTGATTGGTATAAAACAGATGTTCAAAGTGACCGAAACGGATGTGTGATTCGGCAGCACGCACCAACAATGCGCCCCACTCTTGCTTCTCTCGATATACCGGTGTGTCGCTGGTCATCATAGCCAACGCGCGAGTGGTTGGGATATTGAGCCCTGCCATCGCTTCGCTACATAAGTACTCACGAACGGTTGATCGAATAACAGCGCGTCCATCGCCCATACGTGAATAGGGCGTTTTACCGGCACCTTTAAGGTGTAAATCGAACGTTTCGCCACTTTTCGCGACAATTTGAGCTAATAACAGCCCTCTTCCATCACCTAAATCCGGGTTATAAGAACCAAACTGGTGGCCTGCGTATTTCATTGCTACAGGCGAAAACTGCTCAGGTTCAACATTGCCAGATAACGTTTCAAGCAATTCCTCGGAAGCATCATCAAATGACAAAAAACCGAGTTCATCCGCAAGCTTATGGTTCCATGCGAGCCATTGGACATTGCTGAGCGGCGTAGGTTGAATTGGGGTATAGAACAGTCGAGGTAATGCAGTAAATCGATTGTTAAATGAAATAGAATCCCAGACAGACATGAGAGATACACTGTAGATAAAAGATAACTTAAGATTATCACAGTTTCGTAACAACTTCAGAAGTGCGATGGCGCTTGTTTATAGAGGTAAGGTGATAAACCATTCCACAAGAAGAAAGTGGTGACTAGGAGTAAATTACTGGGGGATGCTTGCTAGAAGAAGATGACTAAGAAAAAGTTAAGTGGCTAGCCTGATGAGAAAAGCCACATTTATAAGAGAAAGAGTTCTGACTTTGAAGACTTTTTAACAAGTGATTTCATAATAAAAACTAAAACTATAGAGCCATGAAGCTGACTACATTAGAGCAAGAATACCCACTAGAGAAAGGGTAGAGAAAATCCAAGTACGACTGATTACGCCAAAGTTACTGTGTTGAATCATTTCTTGATGCTGCATATGTCTCTCCTTGAGAACGTGATGGTGTAACTACAATATATCGGCTTTTCGCCAAAAGCAGCAAGCACATTAATATTAACCTTTTATGACAGCATCAAGAATATTCTGTAACCATTCACCTCTCTGATAAAACAGAAAGTTATGCTCGACTGGTCGTCGAAAGCAGTGCGCCAGCCCCAATAAAGACACCTCCAGTGACACGATTAAAGACCTTGGCTCGACCTTTCGCAAACAACCAATTTGACGACTTCGCCCCCAAGTAGGCATACACCAATAACCAAGACAATTCCATCACTGCGAAGGTAAAAGCAAACACGGTAAACTGTGGTAATAGCGCAATTGAGGGATCAATAAACTGTGGGAAAAGTGCAGTAAAAAACAAGATAGCTTTGGGGTTACTCGCGCCAACAATAAAGCCACTTAAGTAATGCTGCGCAGCGCTTTCTTTGACAGATTGAGCACCGCCTTGTTGATCCGATAACTTGTCATAATCTTGTTGGCTAGAGCGCAGAGACTTCCAACCGAGGAAGATCAGATAAGCTGCACCAGTCCATTTTATGACATTAAATACCACTTCAGACGAAGCAATAATTACCCCTAGCCCGGTAAACGATAAAGTTAAAATACCAGTAATCGCAGTTAAGCTCCCCAAGGCAGTAAATATCGATAATTTAAAGCCAGATTGCACACCTTTGGTCATGCACAATAAAGAACTTGGGCCTGGTGATGCCGTTAAAATTAGCACCGCTAATAAATAATAAATCCATGTATCAAAGCTCATCGTGAATCCTCCTTAACTCACTAAAACGACTAAATATTAAACACCAATATGTAATAAGCCCTCATATTAATCAACTAAATATTGCGCTTAACGTCTTCGATATAAATGCAAACATCTTTAATCTAGGCAATAAAAAACGCCATGCATTGCTGCATGGCGTTTAAATAAAAACGTTTCAAATCGAACGTCTTACTAGATGTCAGGTTCTAAGCTTACAGCCCTAAGATAGGGGCACTAACCTAATAATTGAAACCTAGTCTTTGTAGATAGAGAACTCATCAGCGCAAGCAACAAGCTGCTCACGAGTGATCATGAATACGCCATGACCACCGTTAGAGAATTCAATCCAAGTGAATGGAATCTCTGGGTACTGATCCATCATATGAACCATTGAGTTACCAACTTCACAGATAAGAATACCGTCGTCAGTTAGGTAGTCTGGTGCATTAGCTAAGATGCGACGAACCAATTTCAGACCGTCTGTACCCGCTGCTAGGCCAAGTTCTGGCTCGTGAGTAAACTCATCTGGCAGGCTGTTCATATCTTCTTCGTCCACGTAAGGTGGGTTAGATACGATCAGGTTGTATTTCTCTTTTGGCAAATCACGGAAAAGATCCGAACGGATTGGGAACACTTGCTGCTCCATGCCGTGATCTTGAACGTTCTGCTCTGCAACTTGCAATGCGTCAGTAGAGATATCAATCGCATCTACTTCAGCGTCTGGGAATGCGTGAGCACAAGCAATAGCGATACAACCACTACCCGTACACATATCCATGATGCGAGTTGGCTCTTCAGTTAACCAAGGTTGGAATTGAGCTTCGATCAGCTCACCAATTGGAGAACGAGGCACAAGAACGCGCTCATCAACGAAGAACTCAAGACCACAGAACCAAGCTTTGTTGGTTAGGTAAGCCGTTGGTGTACGATCATTAATACGCTTGATTACGCGCTCAACAATACGTAGACGTTCGCTGCTCGTTAGACGAGAGTTCATCACATGCGAAGGAACATCAATCGGCAGATAAAGAGTAGGTAAGATAAGTTGTACTGCCTCATCCCACGCGTTATCAGTGCCGTGACCATAAAATAGGCCCGCTGCGTTAAAGCGGCTAACAGTCCAACGAATCACATCTTGAAGCGTGTGTAGTTCTGATACCGCTTCTTCTACAAAAATCTTATCCAAAATTGTCTCCGAAAAGCGCTACAATACTGCTAATTACGTTTCTAATTAGAATTCATAACCTGATGAGCAAAAAAGACACCGACTTCGATGACGATTTCGCCCTGTTCAACGATGCAGTAAAGGGCGTTAAAAAGTTGCAACAGGATACCATAGTCCAGCAGCCAAAAAGAAATGCCAAGCAAAAAGAAATTACTCGAACGGCAAGACAAGCCAGTGATAGCGAGTTTTATTTCTCGGATGAGTTCATTCCGCATCTTAGCGAAGACGGTCCGACGCGTTATGCGCGTGATGATGTCTCTAAATATGAGGTCAAGCGCCTCCGTCGTGGTGTCTACGTGCCTGACGTGTATCTCGATATGCATGGTATGACTCAACAAGAAGCCAAACGTGAGCTTGGCGCGATGATTGCGCACTGCGTGAAAGAGAGCGTGGCGTGTGCCTGTGTTCAACACGGTATCGGTAAACACATCCTTAAACAGAAGGTGCCTTTGTGGTTAGCACAGCACCCAGACGTGATGGCTTTCCACCAAGCACCGTTAGAGTTTGGCGGCAATGGCGCGCTGTTAGTCTTGCTTTCGGTTCCTGAGAAGTAATTCTGGTTAACAAACTCTCTCTCACCAAAAAACAACAAAGGGCATCCCAATCATATTGAGATGCCCTTTCTAATTGTCTGCAACTTTGTCATCAAACAGAGCTCAACGAGCTTATGGATTGATGTTCCAAAGCAACTCACCTTTTTGTGTCTCAAGGTTGAAGTCGATACAGGCTAGGCCCGAAGTGGGAAACATAGGCGGCGCCATGCCTGTTGCAAACTCTGCAGTTAGGTAGCCAACTAGAGGTAAATGAGAAACAAATAAAATGGTCTCTAGTTTTTCTACTTCAGCCATTGCTAAGGTCAAATCAAACACATCGTCGGACATTCCATAAGGCGTAATATCATCACAGGTTTCTACTTTCTTTCCAGAAAACGCCTGAGAGATCTCTAACCACGTTTCTTGTGCCCTTAAATATGGGCTCACCAGCACTTTATCGAATTGACTAATCCCCTGCTCATTTGCAGCTTGTGCCACGGCAAGAGAAGCCATTTTCCCGCGCTTGGTCAACGCTCTTTCTGCATCCGAGTTGGCAAAATGTTCTGCTTCACCGTGGCGCATAATGAATATTTTCATGTTCAATCCTGTCTTCGTAACATGTCGAAAGTCGATATATCCCATATATCAGCGAAACGCTACTTAGGTTTGGCTCTCAATCCAGAGAAACCGCAGTCAATATAAATAATTATATCAAGTCACTTGCCAAAGAGTTCGACTTTCTTAACAATCTTGTTAAAAGAAAATAAATTACTGATAAAAATCGATAAAAGTGATTTAGAAATCGCCAAAAAGCACTTCATATCCCAAAATATGATCACAAGGTTTGCACGCCGAATCATCGGGTACATAATTTAAAAACCACCTTCTCTGGAGATGCTCCTGTGCACTTAAGCCCAAATGATGAACATCAATACCGCTACATAACCTTAAATAACGGGTTACGTGTACTGTTAGTTCAGGATCAAAATGCTCAAAAAGCAGCAGCCGCATTAGCCGTCAATGTGGGGCATTTTGATGACCCTACAGACCGAGAGGGTTTAGCTCACTACTTAGAGCATATGCTATTTTTGGGAACTGAAAAGTATCCAAAGGTCGGAGAGTTCCAAAGTTTTATCAGCCAGCATGGCGGTAGCAACAACGCTTGGACAGGAACAGAGCACACCTGCTTCTTTTTTGATGTTGAATTGAATGCCTTTGAAACCGCACTCGATCGCTTCAGCCAATTTTTTACCGCTCCCCTTTTCAACGAAGAAGCGTTAGACAAAGAACGCCAAGCCGTTGACTCCGAATACAAGATGAAACTCAACGACGACTCACGACGCTTGTACCAAGTTACCAAAGAACTGGTGAATCACAATCACCCATTCTCGAAGTTTTCTGTCGGTAATATCGATACGTTGGGTGACAGAAACGGCGAGACGATTCGACAAGAGATCTTGGCTTTCCACCAGCAACAATACTCTGCTGACTTGATGACACTGACACTGTCTGGCAATCAGTCGTTAGATGAGATGCAAAGCTGGGTTGAGGATCGCTTTAGCTCAATCACCAATCACAACCTACAAGGCAAAAAGGTTGAAGTTCCGATTGTCGGCGAGTTAAGTACGGGTGTACAAGTCCGCGTTGAGCCGATTAAAGAAGTGCGCAAACTGATCTTAACCTTCCCGATGCCAAGCATGGACGAACACTACGGCGTTAAGCCTTTGTCGTTCTTTGCCCACCTTTTAGGTTACGAAGGTGAAGGCAGTTTGATGATGCAACTCAAAGAGAAAGGCTGGATAACATCTCTCTCTGCAGGTGGTGGCGCGAGTGGCAGTAACTACCGTGATTTCACAGTCAGTTGCTCATTGACCATAGAAGGTTTAACCAAAACCGATAACATCATCCAAGCGATATTTCAGTACATCAAGTTAGTCGAACAACAAGGCATAGAAGAGTGGCGCTACCTAGAAAAACGCGCCGTTTTAGAGTCTGCTTTCCGCTTTCAAGAGCCAGCAAGACCGCTTGATGTCGTCAGCCACCTCGTCATCAACATGCAGCACTACCAAGAGCAAGATGTGGTGTATGGCGATTACAAAATGTCGCATTTCGATGACGAATTACAGCGTTCTTTGCTGCCTTACTTAACCGTAGACAACATGCGAGCGACCATTGTTGCTCATGGATTCGAGTATGACAGGGAAGCGAAGTGGTACTTTACTCCCTACTCGGTCACACCTTTTAGCGCTGAACAAGTTCAATGCTTTACGTGCATTAACCCCGGTTGGCAGTTTGAACTCCCAAGCAAAAACCCGTTTATTTGCTACGATCTAGACCCGACTGAACTGGAAGGTGACGCTAAGTTCCCACAACTGTTAGAAGAGCTCGACGGCTTTAAGCTGTGGCACCTGCAAGACCATCAATTTCGAGTTCCTAAAGGTGTGGTGTATGTCGCTATCGATAGCCCGCACTCAGTTGCTAGCCCAAGAAATATCGTTAAAACACGCTTGTGTGTAGAGATGTTCTTAGACTCACTCGAAAAAGATACGTATCAGGCTGAAATCGCCGGAATGGGCTACAACATGTACACCCATCAGGGCGGTGTAACGCTCACTCTGTCCGGGTTTAGCGAGAAACAGCCACAACTGCTCAATATGATTCTTGAACGTTTCCAAGCACGCGACTTTAGTCCAACACGCTTCGAAACCATCAAGCATCAATTGCTCAGAAACTGGAACAACGCGTCGCAAGACCGCCCTATTTCGCAGTTGTTTAATGCAATGACTGGGATACTTCAACCAAATAACCCGCCTTATTCCGTGTTAATTGAAGCCCTAGAAACGATAGAGGTCGATG
This sequence comes from Vibrio sp. 10N.286.48.C11, assembly GCF_041469805.1. Classification (NCBI taxonomy): domain Bacteria; kingdom Pseudomonadati; phylum Pseudomonadota; class Gammaproteobacteria; order Vibrionales; family Vibrionaceae; genus Vibrio; species Vibrio sp. 10N.286.48.C11. The sequence goes on from NZ_JBFRLK010000079.1 coordinate 10,783, forward strand.
AGCTCTCCTCTTTTGTTCAAGCAATCTTGGCGGAACTTCATGTTGAGATGTTTGTGTATGGCGACTGGAAAAAAGCCGATGCACACAAGATGGCTGAAACGCTAAAAGATGCACTGCGTGTTCAAGATCAGGCTTACGAAGAATCACTGCGTCCGCTCATCATGCTCGGTGAAAACGGCAGCTTCCAACGTGAAGTGGTGTGTAACCAAGATGATTCAGCAATTGTGGTTTATTACCAATGCCCTGATATTTCACCTAAAAATATCGCGCTGTATTCATTGGCAAACCATTTGATGTCGGCCACTTTCTTCCATGAGATACGAACCAAGCAGCAGCTAGGTTACATGGTCGGTACTGGCAATATGCCGCTCAACCGACACCCTGGTATTGTGTTGTATGTGCAATCACCGAATGCCGCCCCTGCTGACTTGTTAGCTTCAATAGATGAGTTCCTCAATGCCTTTTACATGGTGCTGTTGGAGCTTAACGACTATCAATGGCACAGCAGTAAGCGCGGTCTCTGGAATCAGATTTCGGCACCAGATACGACTTTGCGAGGGCGAGCTCAGCGCTTATGGGTTGCGATAGGCAATAAGGATGTTGAGTTCAACCAGAGAGAGCGCGTATTGGAAGACCTTAAGGGGTTAACTCGCTCAGACATGATGCGTTTTGTGGTTAGCCAGCTAAAACCACGCACGGCAAATCGCCTGATTATGCATGCTCACGGTAATGCTCATAATGAGGAAGAGAAGCTGTCAGCAGGTGTTGAAATTGGCTCTATTGATGAGTTTCAGTTACGCCCGAAAGATACTGAGCTTGGCTGATAAAGCTAGAATGAAAATCATAAGGTTGATGCGAAAGCACCAACCTTTTTTATTGGATGCAGTCCAAAAGCAGATCTCCTATTACGCTCCTTCGTCGCTTTAGGAGATGACGGTAGTTTTGATTGACGTGTGTTTGACCACCTTTCTAATCAACGCAATAACTTACTTTTTATCTCTCAATCATCATTCCCGAGAAGGAGGAACGACTGAGTCGGGAATCTCATTCCTTTCACACTCGTTCATAAAACAGAAAAGCCCGCATCAATTGCTTGATACGGGTTTCTTAATCAATGAGTTAGAGAGTTACTTGTAGAAAGACTCACCCAATCCAGCACGTGTCAGTAGGCCATCACATGGCGCGAAACGATCACCGTACTTCTTAGCGAAATCGTTCATCATCTCAACCAGTGACTTAATGCCGATTTGATCCATATAACGGAACGGACCACCTAGGAATGGCGGGAAACCGATACCGAAAATCGCACCGATATCACCATCACGAGGGCTGCGGATAATGCCGTCGTCTAGACAACGAACCGCTTCGTTTAGCATAGGTAACACACAGCGCATCGCGATATCGTTATCGCTCAACTTAGGATCTGGTTGCAGCTTAAGCAGCTTGTAAACTGACTTATCCACTTCCTTCTTCTTGCCTTTGTAAGTGTAGAAACCTTTACCACTCTTGCGGCCTTTACGATTGTCATTCAAAAGAATATCGAACACATCAGGACCTTGGAAACGATCGCCAAGCTCATTCACTAAAATCGGAATGATCTTCGCACCGATATCAACACCCACCTCATCTAATAAAGTGATAGGACCAACCGGGAAACCGAAGTCCAATAACGTGCTGTCGAGCTTTTCAATTGGCTCGTTCGCTAGCAGTAAATGCGCTGCTTCGTTCATGTACGGAGCAAGAATACGGTTCACATAAAAACCAGCCGTGTCTTTCACAACAATCGGCGTTTTACCTTGCTTCTTCGCTAATGCAACAACCGTAGAAATCGTCTCTTCTGACGTAGTTTCATGAGGGATAACTTCTACTAGCGGCATTTTTTCGGCTGGGCTGAAGTAGTGAAGACCGACCACGTTTTCTGGTCGCTGCGCCTTCTCCGCAATCTTATGGATCGGCAATGAAGACGTATTCGTCGCGAAAATAGTCTCTGGCTTGGCATTGGCTTCGATGTCCGCAACCATTGACTGCTTAAGGTCGAGGTCTTCAAATACCGCTTCAATCACCACATCGGTGTGATTAAAGCTCGTAAAGTCGATACCACCAGACAGTTGAAGCATCTTACTTTCAAGGCCCGCTCGGCTCAGAATGCGACGCTTACGCTGCTTATCGAACAACTTGAAGTTGTAGTTAAGCGCGTTCAGTACACCTTCATTTGATACGTCTTTAATGCGTACAGGCACTTTCGCCTTAGCAACACTGACATGGCTGATGCCTGCGCCCATAAGACCACCGCCTAGCACACCAACACGCTTAACCGCTTTGGGTTCTGCGTCTGCGCCGTGTTCTTTTTTCATTTCCGTGGTTGCAAAGAAAATCGAACGAAGGGCTTTAGACTCTGAAGTCATAACCAGTTCTGAGAAACGCTTCTCTTCATACTGAAGACCTTTATCAAAGCCGTTCTCAAGGCCATAACGAATCACGTCTAAAATCGCATCCGCTGCTGGGTAATTGCCGCGTGTTTTCTGATTGGTCTTCTTAGAAGCTTGTTCAAAAATCACTTTACGACCAAGGCCGTTACGTGAAATCAGCTTTTCTTTGGTCGACGCTTGGCTTTTCGACGCAAGGCGCTTACCTTTTTTACTGCCCGTATTCTTTTCAACAAAGCTTTTAGCGACTTCAAGCAGGATAGTTTCAGGCACACAAGCATCCACAACACCGAGCGATTTCGCTTTCTTAGCGCGCAGTTGCTTACCCGTAAGGATTAGGTCAAGAGATGGCAGCAAACCAATAAGGCGAGGTAGACGCTGTGTACCGCCAGAGCCTGGTAACAGACCTAACTGTACTTCTGGCAGACCAACGCGAGTCTTATCTGAATCGGTACATACACGGTAATCACACGCCAGTGCAAGCTCTAAACCACCACCTAAACATGGGCCGTGAATCGCTGCGACTACTGGGTACGGTAGTTCAGAAAGCGTTTGGAACATCTCCTGCCCTTGGCGAGCCAGAGACTGTGCTTCGTCAGCCGTTTTACACGCATCAAGCATTCTTACATCAGCACCAGCGATAAAGTTATCTGGCTTAAGAGAATGAACGATTAGGCCCTTAACTCGGCTTTGCTTTTCTTTGAGTTGCTCGAAGATGGCTTTCATTTCTTCAGCAAAAGCCGCTTGCAGCGTGTTCATTTTCTCGTTTGGTACATCAATCGCTAACCAAGCAATATCTTGCTCATCGATATTGAGAGTAAATGCTGTCGCTTTCTTTTTGGTTGATTCAGTCGCAGAGGTTGAATCTGGTTGAGCGACTGTTTCTTTTTCTGTTGTTGCATCAAGAGTCGTAGACATTATTCTACCTCCAAGATCATTGCTGCACCTAAACCACCAGCCGCACACGCTGTGTTCAATGCCAAGCCGCCACCGCGACGTTTCAGTTCACGTAATGTTTGAGTCATCATGCGCGCGCCAGTCGCTGCAAACGGATGTCCGTAAGCAATCGAGCTACCCAGCACGTTGAACTTCTCCATATCAATCTCACCGATCGCTTTGTCGCGGCCAAGATTCTTCTGTGCAAACTCATCGCTCGCGAACATTTTAACGTTAGCCAAAACTTGGGCAGCGAATGCTTCATGCATCTCGATCAGTGTAAGGTCTGACAACTCTAAACCGGTGTTCTTTAATACTTGTGAGGTCGCGTAAGTCGGGCCCATCAACATATCTGTTTCAACACCAATCGCTGAGAACGCATAACCACGAATATAACCAAGCACTTCTAAGCCTAGTTCTTTCGCTTTACCTTCGCGCATCAACATCACTGCTGCACCGCCATCAGTCAGTGGCGTAGCATTGGCTGCCGTTACACTGCCGTACTTTCTATCAAAAGCAGGACGTAGCTTGGCGTATCCTTCAACCGTTGAGTCGTGGCGAATGTTGTTGTCTTCCGCTAGATACTTTTTGTAAGGTGCCGGGAATGCCGTCATCACTTCGTCTTTAATCTTGCCTTCTTTCCATGCCTGAGAAGCCAAAGAGTGAGAACGGTGAGCAAGTGCATCTTGAGCTTCGCGAGTAATACCATGCGTCTTAGCCATTTGCTCAGCCGTTTGTCCCATGGATAAACCGGTCGAGTATTCAGCAACTGCAGGTGGTACTGGCATCAAATCTTTTACGGAAAGTGTTTTAAGAATTTTCAGCTTTTGACCCATAGTTTTCGTTTTACTCAGCGCTAATAGATTTGCCGCTAACTTTTTCGAAACACCGATAGGCAATACAGAAGAAGAGTCCGCACCGCCCGCAATACCGATATCAATCGTGCCAGCCATAATGCTTTCGGTCACGTTAACTGCCGCTTGGAAGCTGGTCGCACATGCTCGTGTGACACTGTAGGCATCGGTATTGATGTTCATGCCTGTGCCCAACACGATTTCACGCGCAATGTTCGGCGCTTCTGGCATTTGCACTACTTGGCCGAACACAACTTGTTCGATAAGCGCAGGATCGACATCCGTTCTTGCAAGCATTTCGCTCACAACCATTTTGCCTAGGTCAACCGCAGGCACTTGGCTAAATTCTGTGCTCTGACGAGCAAATGGGGTTCGTAATCCAGCGACAACGGCAACACGTTCTCCAGAACGCGTTTTGACTTCCTGTTTGCCCATGGTTTCTCCTTAAAGTTAAGAGGTCTGACCTGAAGCATTGTAAAGAAGTTGTTAATTAAATCAAACGAGCGTTTAAATAAACGTGATACGAGTATCTCACTGTTTGAAAATATAACTGCGCATTCAGGCGAACCTTTTTGGGGGAAAGGTTGTCGTAAGAGACTAAACTATTGTAAGCAAAGACTGTTATCGCTGTGTAGGGAATGGTTTTCTTGAGGCAAAAAAAAACCACACAAAGCTGTGTGGTCGGAATGTATATAAAGCAATTAACTTAGCGCCAATTGAAATAATCAGTTTCCTGATTAGGAGAAAGTAAAGTCAGCCTTCAAAAGGAAGTGTCGTCTTGCTCAACATGCTAGCCACGAATGACTAACTAGACGACAAGGTGTACTATAGCTTGTTCGAGGCCTTAGATTTTGAAGTAGATCAATTTTAATGTGATTTTACGATTTCCTGCCGATCGTTAGCTCTAAAAATATAAAAACAAAGCACAACGTATAGAGGACAGCTATACGCAGAGCAATTATGGAGGCTCGTGTGTCAATAATAAAAATGTTTGGAAAGAAAACAGCCAAGCGTCCGGTCAACTCTGATATGGACAAACAAAGAAAATACGAAGCACTCGTGCGTGCCTATCATCGTGACCTCTTTCGCTACGCCTATTGGTTATGCAAAGACAAAAGCATTGCCGAAGACTTAGTTCAAGAAACTTGCCTTCGTGCATGGAAGTCACTCGATAGCCTTCAAGATGAAAAAGCCGCTAAATCTTGGCTGATTACTATCTTGAGACGCGAGAACGCTCGACGATTTGAACGCAAACAGTTTGATCTGGTTGATATCGACGATCACGGTAATGATGCTAGTGTCAGCGATGACCCGCACCATCAGCATCAGTGGTTGCAAGCGCAGATCATGAAACTTGAAATTGATTACCGTGAACCTCTCTTCTTGCAAGTGATTGGTGGTTTTAGTGGTGATGAGATTGCCGATATTCTCGATCTCAACAAAAACACGGTGATGACACGTTTATTCAGAGCTCGAAATCAGTTGAAAGAGCTGTTGGATACAGAAGAGGCAGAGAGGGGGCAACATAATGGATGATTTGGAATTTCGTCGTCGTGTATTGTCGGAACCTAAACAACGTACACAAGATATTGTTGATGCGACCGCGAATAGCGAAGCCAATAGTAACTTCTTAGACGATGTACTAGCGCTTGATAAACAGATCCACTCTGCGATGAATGTGGATGTGCCAGACGATCTTGCTGATCGTATTCTGTTCAATCAGACCTCAAGCGAAGAAAGCAAAGTAGTAAGGCCAACGTTTGCGAGACGAGCAATGGCAATGGCCGCCTCAGTAGCATTCGTTGCAGGTTTATTAGTTGGCCAAGTGAATTGGGGAAATGCATTCGTTTCACCTGCGCAAGCTAGTTTAGTTGATACAGCGATGAAGCATGTTGTTGATGAGAAGAGCTTTGTTAGTAGCATCGATGAACAGGTTACATCGCAGCAGATCAACGCAAAAATGAACCCATTTTCTTTTCAGTTTGATGACGCTTTCCCTTACCATGTTTATTACCTAAACCACTGTGGCTTTGGTAAATCCAACGCAGTACATATGGTCTTCCAAGGCGCAAAAGGCAAAGTAACACTGTTTTTAACCGGTATTCCAACAGACAAACCTATCGATTTTGATGAAAAAGGCATGTCCGGCTCGGTAACACCCGTAGATGGCAGCAGCTTAATCCTTGTGGGTGAAAATGGTGAGGATGTTTCCAAAATCGCCGAAAAGCTGACAAAAATGATCAAACCAATGAGCTAATTCGCTCTTAAAGCCCCGTCACAAAAGGCCCAGCAATTATATTACTGATATTGCTGGGCTTTATTTATAAATAAACCACAAAACCATTCACACCATCAATACCTCTAGAGTTAAAACTCTAAAAATCAGCATTTCGCACCATTTTCGTGCCAGATAGGCGTCATTTCCATAATTTTCCACTCAAAATTCCCAATGGTCGGATTTGTATATCGTATACTTGCGAATAGGATCAGCCACCATTGAGCAATTGCTCAAATTAATCGCCCTGTAGAGGCGGATATATAAAGGAATAAATGAATGACTACCAACAACACGCGTCTGTTTAAAAAGTCTCTTTTAGCAGTAACAATTACACTGGCGTCTTCGCAAGCGATGGCAGCAGGTTTCCAACTTAACGCACAATCAGCAACCGGCATCGGCCGTGCTTTCGCTGGTGATGCAGTAATCGCAGATAACGCGTCAGTAATGGCACGTAACCCTGCAGCAATGGCACTATTTGACAAAACTGAGCTTTCGCTTGGTTTTGAAAGCATTACTTCAATGATTGAAGTAAACGATGCTGAATACAATATTAATGGCAGTCCAATTCCGGTTGCCGACACGGATGATGTTGGTGATACATCTATCGCGCCAAATATCCACCTTATCGTTCCAGTAAACGATAAATTCGCTTGGGGTGTTAATGCGTACTCAAACTTCGGTACTAAGACAGAGTTTGATGATAGTTATACTGCAGCTGAATACGGCGGCTTAACAGATGTTCAGAGCATTAACTTTGGCCTTGCTGGTTCATACCGACTGAATAAACAATGGAGCTTTGGTGCAGGTTTAGACCTTATTTACGGTCAAGGCACCATGAAAAGAGAAACTAGTGCAGCTCTTGGTGTAGCTAGTGGCGGTTTAGTTCCTGCCGGAACAACATTAGTCGATGTTGATGAGGCTGATGGTTGGGCTGTGGGCTTCAATGTTGGTACTGTATATGAACTAGACGAAAACAACCGCTTCGGCTTAGCTTACCGCTACAGTCCAGAGATCACAGCTAAAGATGATAAAGGCCAAGAAATCACCTTACCTTTACCTGATATCGCTGAATTCTCGGGTTACCACAAAATCGAAGATACTAAATTCGCAGTTCACTACTCTGTACAATGGATTGGTTGGGGTGCATTCGATCAAATCGACTTTGAAAACTTACAAGGCTCACCTCTTGGCTCGTCGTATGCGAAACAATACCAATGGCAAGATGGCTGGCACTACGCTATTGGTGGTACATACTACCTAAACTCTGATTGGACTCTTCGTGCAGGTTACATGTACGACACAAGTGCACAGGATGAACTGACTTCAATTTCTGTTCCAGATTCTGATCGTCAATGGTTCTCTGCTGGTTTCACATACCACATTGACACAGTTTCTAATGTTGACTTCGGCTTCACATACCTAATGGGTGATGATGTAGATGTATCAGAAACTACGCCAGTCGCTCCTGGGCTTTCAACCGGTGTTAACGCAACAACACATGCTGATGCAATCCTGATGGGTCTGCAGTACAGCCGTAGCTTCTAATATAAGCTAATAATTTATCCCCAAAGGGTCGCATTATGCGACCCTTTTTCATTGCCTAAACCACTGACTCACATCAATTTAAGCTTACAGTTGTAGCCTGCAAGGTCAATATATGACTACAAGTGTACGCTCAAATTTCGCAACACAGCAGAAACATTTAGATTATTTCTCTAATAATTAAACACATTTACTCATTAAATCCCTAAAACACTGTTTTATTCGAATTTCATTTTTAAAGCAATGACTCTAAACGTAGAATCACGCCACTAAATACTTATGATTCAGCGAACATAATAATGAAAATGAATAAGACTCTTCTATCTGCTGCGGTGGCAGTTGGACTACTTTCGACTTCTACCGTCACTCACGCGGCAGGTTTTCAACTAGCAGAATACTCAGCAACAGGCCTTGGCCGCGCATACGCTGGTGAAGCTGCAATGGCTGACGGCGCAGACGCACAATGGCGTAACCCTGCCATGCTGACTTACCTAGAAGGTACTCAGGTTTCTGTTGGTGCTATCTATGTTGACCCTAACATCGATATCGACGGTACTTCTACGTCCATGATGGGACAATCGACTTCGTCAAATTCTAGCGATTTTGCGCACAGTGCAGTAATCCCAAACTTTTATGTTTCTCATAAGTACAACGACAAGTTCGCATTAGGCTTTGCTGCTGGCACTAACTACGGTATGGAAACAGACCTAGGTAAAGACTTTGGTGGCGCAAACCACGGTAACGAAGCAAGTGTTACTACGATGGAGCTAAACCTAAACGCGGCTTACCAAGTACTTGAAAGCGTATCTATTGGTGGTGGTATTCGTTACATCATGGCTGAAGGTAGCTTTGGAGCGGTATCTACAGTTAACTCTCTAGTTCCTATGCCTCAAGGTACAGCTTTAAAATACATGGAAGGTGATGACACAGCGTGGGGCTGGCAAGTTGGTACCGCTTGGCAGATCAATGAAAACAACCGCCTTGGTTTTACCTACAAGTCAGAAGTAGACCTAACGCTTGAGGGCCACGCAAATGGTGTCGCTTTTGATGCTGTTGCTGGCGCTTTAGGTACTCCTGTGAAGTCAAAATATAACGGCTCAATGCAACTTGCATTGCCAGCAACCGCCGAGCTTGCAAGCTTCCATCAACTATCAGATAAAGTCGCTGTACATGCGAGCGTTAACTGGACTAATTGGAGTAGCTTTGAAGAACTAGTAGCTGACATCCCTGAATTCGGTCCTGCTCGAACTCAAGATATCAAGCAAGAGAACTGGGAAGACAACTACCGCTTTGCGATCGGTACAACTTACCAAATGACACCTAAGTTAGCTCTGCGCTCTGGTATTGCGTACGACACTTCAGCGGTAAGCGATGAACACCGTACTGCGACGATTCCGGAAACAGACCGCACTTGGTTGAGTATTGGTGCTGGCTACCAATGGTCTGAGCAACTAACACTAGACGCTGGTTTCACTTACATCCTAGCGAAAGACGCAAAAATGGTTGAAGATGACGCAAGTTCTGCGCCATTTGGTGGTGACTTCGAAGGTGAAGTGACTGGTAGCATCTGGTTAGTGGGCATCCAAGCGAACTACCGCTTCTAATCTACCGCCCTAAAAGTAGAAAATATTAAAAAGGCTCGATGTTGCATCAACATCGAGCCTGTCTTTTATCGGTTTTCTAAATCGTGTTTCTAGTAATCTTCTAGATAACCATCGATGAAATCTTCTTCTTCAAGGTCGACCTCTTCAGGTTCAATCTCGGCTTTGAAATCACGACGTTGAATGTAAACATCACGCGTTAATGCATATGGATCAGGAGAGTTATCCAACAGAGCCTCTTGTGACACTAACTGAGCACGTGTTTCCATGCCTTCGAATGCCCACTTGCCTAAGCTAGCCCAGAAGTTCAAGAAAGACAGAGGCACATACATACCATCAACGGTTTCAGTCACTTCGCGCGTTGTTACTGGGCCATAACCCGGTACCATGAAGTACGGACCATTCCCTACCCCGTAATGACCAATCGCATCAGAGAACGACTTATCATCGTACTTGGTGATCCCAGCTTCGCTGGCAATATCGATCAAGCCTAACAAACCAATCGTTGAGTTAATCCAAAAACGATTGAAATGGTCGAGTGCTTTTTCACCATTGCCCATAATGAGGTTATTCACCATGCTTGATGGTTCGTCTAAGTTGGCTAGAAAATTGGAGATACCAGAACGTACTGGCACAGGGGTGTAGTCAACATAAGCGAGGGAAACAGGGCGAACTAAATAAGGATCTAGATATTCGTAGTTGATATCCCACATCGCTCGGTTGAAGCCTTCAAAAGGATCATTCGGGTGGAACTCTTCGACGTATTCAGAGGTTTCGAGGTTATCATCGTTAACACTTTCGTCCGGCGCACTTGAACACCCAACCGTTAAGCTTGCGATAAAAAGTAAACTCGAGAGTCTTAAAACACTGACAGACATATCACCTTTTCCATAAGGAATTCAAATAATAAAAAAGGCCAGCAATCGCTGGCCTCAATTGTTTGGCTAAGTCTATACCGTTTATCTGCAAATCGGAATAGCTAACACCTATGCAAAATGATGATTAATATTGCTTATTGATATCAATGGTGACTGGATCGCCCAATTCAACCACTTCACTTTCACCGTACCAATCACCTTCGCGAGTTGAAACGTTGCCGTCTGTATCAAGCCTAGCTCTAACCATCAGAGTTTCAAGGCTAGACAGCTCTTGTCCTTCCAGCATGCTGTTGCCGTCATCTAGCACAACAGTACGAGGGAAAGTCCCTAGTGGGTAACGAGCGGCTGCGATAGGCATTGGAGAACCATCCGCTCTGTGTACTGACACAATTAACACTGAGTTAGGGTCAGCATTCACGTCTGCAGATAGATCGAGCGTTACAGCAACAGTCTTGCCTTGGTCGACACCCATAGTGTCACCCATTTTCTTCTGAGTACTTTCAATACTGCGAGAAAGCATTTCATAGCGACTGTCTTGTGGACCAATCATCTGTTGCATGATGCTCCAGTACTTCACAGCACCCGGGTAATCTTGACGCTCAAATGCATCGAACGCTAGCAGTGAGAACACACGAAGGTCTACGTAATCGTTTTGAATCAAACGGCTCAAAATCAAACGAGCTTGGTTTTGATCCGCTTCATCAGGTGAAAGCATCAGTGCTTGTGCGAAACCTAACTGAACATCTTCATTCTTAGGTTCAAGCTTGTAAGCTCGTTCCATAGAATCTTTTGCTGTTTCAGCGTCGCGGTTAGCCAGTGCAATACGGCCAAGCAGTAACCAACCGGTTGAATCTTTTGGTTGATAGTGAAGACGAGTACGAAGCGCTAGAGTCAAATCTTCAAGTTCATCATCGGTAAGCGTTCCACCTTCTGATGACATTAACTTTTTAGACAACTCAGGAAGGTTCGAACTCACTTCTTGCCAGTGTTGAACCTTATCTAATGCACCAAATTTAAAGTACATACCGTAGGTAACAACCAAAACAAGAATCACTGACGGTACAACGACACCCAGCGTAGATATCTGTGTTCTCTTGATTTTTTCTTGCGTTGGAACGTCATCAAGTAGCGACTGTTTTAAGTCAGCGATCAGTTCTTGCTGGTTATCAACAAGGCCTTCTTCAGCTTCTACTTCTAATTCAACTAAGCGATCTTTATAGAAGGCTTTATTCAACTCATCACGAAGCACTTCATCGTTGTTTTCCTTCTTGTTCAAAAAAGGCAGAACAATCATTAAAATCGCTGCTAGCGAAAGGACAATTGTAGAAATCCAAAATAGAGTCATTACTGTTTATCTCCGTCGTTCTCTTCGTCGAGTAACGCTTTTAAACGTGCTTCTTTGTCTGCATCCCAGTCTTTATTGGACTCTACTGCTTTTGATTTTGACTTTCTGCTTCGTAAAACAATCAAACCAAAACCTAATACAACAACCGAAAACGGACCAACCCATAGGATCGATGTCGCCAAGGTCAGTGGCGGGTTGTACGTTACAAAGTTACCGTAACGAGCAATCATGTAATCAATAATTTCTTGCTCAGACTTGCCATCTTTTGTCATCTCATACACTTTTTGACGCAAGTCGACCGCAAGTTCCGCGTTCGAATCACCAATCGTATTGTTCTGACATTTTGGGCAACGAAGCGTATTGCTCAAATCTTTAAATTGCTGCTCTTGATCGACCGTATCAAACTCATGAAATTCGATAGGCGCCGCCGTTACCGACGCAGAGATAGCGAACGTGGCGAACATTGCTACAAGTGTTTGTTTAATCATTTCGCCTCCTCCAATAACTCTTGGTACATCGGCTGAAGCGTCGATGCCCAGTTGGTTGGGTTCACGTCACCAACATGGCGGTAGCGAACCACGCCGTTAGCATCGATTAGGAAAGTTTCAGGCGCGCCATACACGCCAAGGTCAAGACCTAGCATGCCATTGCCATCAAACAGGCTGATTAAGTAAGGGTTACCCAGTTCTTTTAACCAACCAACCGCTTTGTTGCGATCATCTTTGTAGTTAAGACCAATGATCTTAACACCTTGATCCGCAAGCTTGTTCAGGTAAGAGTGCTCTGCATAACAAGTAGGACACCAAGTCGCCCACACGTTAAGAAGCAGTGGCTCACCTTTAAAGATCGCTTGATCATGAAACTTACCTGGTTGTTCTAAGTCTTCTAGACCGAACTCAGGAACAGGCTTACCAATCAATACTGATTCAAGCTTAGTCGGGTCATCACCCGACTGGTTGCGCATTAATTGCGTTGCAAAGATTCCAGCTAGAACCATGAACGCAATCAATGGAATGAATAAAATCTTCTTGTTCATTCGAATTAAGCCTCCTGCTCTTCAGCCGACTTTTTTGTTGGCTTACGGAAACGGTAACGACGGTCACTGATAGCAATAGCGCCACCAATCGACATGATCAAAGAACCAGCCCAGATCCAACGTACAAATGGTTTGTAGTAGATACGTACAGCCCAAGATTTGTTGTCGTCTAAACGTTCACCCATTGCAATGTAAAGGTCGCGCGTTACGCCACGGTCAATCGCTGCTTCTGTCATCATAGACTTAGCTGTGGTGTAGAAACGTTTTTCAGCGTGGAGCGTGTTGATGTATTTGCCTTCTTTAGTAATTTCAAAGTCAGCAATGTAACCATCGTAGTTAGGACCATCTTTGTCACGAACCCCTGTAAACAGGAAGCTGTATTCTTCAAGCTGGTAGCTTTCACCTGGCGCCAGACGCACATCACGTTCGATGCTGTAGTTTTGCACCATCGCGATACCAATCACTGTCACGGCTAAACCAATGTGACCACACATCATTGCCCAGTGGCTTCGAGGTAGCTTAGTTAGACCTTTCAGGAATGTGTGACGGTGAGTCGCACGTTCATGCAACTCAAAGCCGTGCATGAAGATAATCCAGAACGCCATTACCCAACCAGCAAACGCAGTACCACTGAAGCGGTCGGCCAATAGAGCAACCATTAGCGCACTCAAGCCAAGTGAGAATGCACCTGAAATCAGCATTGGTTTAACAAGCTTAGATAGGTTGTCACGTTTCCAGCGGATCAGAGGACCGATACCAAGCAGGAACGAGAACGGGATCATTAACCAAAAGAACAACATGTCAAAGAATGGTGCACCGATAGATACCGAGCCCAAGCCTAACTGTTTGTGAACTAATGGCAGTAGCGTACCGACTAATACAACGACAAGCGCTGCAATCAATAAGATGTTGTTACCAAGCAGTGCGTTTTCACGAGAAACCAAATCGAAGTTACCGCGAACACGAACCGATGCGCCTTTAACCGCGAACAACAGCAGTGAACCACCAATAACAAAGACTAGGAAACCTAGAATAAACATACCACGAGCAGGATCCGACGCGAATGCGTGAACAGATACCAAGATGCCCGAACGAACTAAGAATGTACCTAGTAAGCTTAGCGAGAATGCAGAGATAGCCAGCAATACTGTCCAAGCTTTAAATGTGCCACGCTTTTCAGTTACCGCTAGTGAGTGCATTAGAGCAGTACCAGCCAACCAAGGCATGAATGAAGCGTTTTCTACTGGATCCCAGAACCACCAGCCACCCCAGCCAAGTTCGTAGTAAGCCCACCATGAACCTAGTGCGATACCTACCGTTAGGAATAACCAAGCTGCGATTGTCCAAGGACGCGACCAACGAGCCCATGCCGTATCAAGACGACCACTCATTAGAGAAGCGATTGCGAAAGAGAACGCAACAGAGAAACCTACATAACCCATGTAAAGCATTGGCGGGTGAATAATCAAACCCGGGTCTTGCAGTAGTGGGTTCAAGTCACGGCCATCTACAGGGAAGAAAGGCAATGTACGTAGGAACGGGTTAGACGTTACGATAATGAACAGCAAGAAGCCGACAGTAATCAAACCCATGATAGCCAGTACGCGAGCCACAGACTCTTGAGGCATACCACGACTAAACGTCGCTACAGCAACCGTCCAACCCGCTTGGATAAGAACCCAAAGCAGTAATGAACCTTCGTGAGCGCCCCAAACCGCCGTAATTCGGTAGTACCAAGGCAGTTGGCTATTCGAGTTACTTGCTACGTATTGAATCGTAAAATCATTTGTGTAGAACGCGTAACACAGGATAAAGAACGAAATCGCTAAGAATCCGAACATACCCCACGACAACGGTCGTGCGCTGTTCATCAATAATGTGTTATTTCGAGCGGCTCCATACAGTGGGAGCACGCTTAGCAGCAATGCAAGTCCCAAGGACAGGATCATCGCAAAATGGCCGATCTCGGCTATCATTGAGCATTTCCTTCTTTTTGTTCAGTCGTGTATTGCAAAGGCTCATGGGTTTTCTTCATTGCTTCCGCAACTTCAGAAGGCATGTACTCTTCATCGTGCTTTGCCAACACCTCAAACGCTTCGATTGTCGTTGCATTTTTAAGAACACCCTGAGCAACAATACCTTGGCCTTCACGGAAAAGATCAGGAAGGATGCCATCGTATAGAATTGTTACTTTAGGGCCTACATCTTGCAAATCAAAGCTTACACGTAGTGATTCATTGTCACGGCTTACAGAGCCGACTACGACCATGCCACCAATACGTAGGCGTTGACCAACTTCAGGTTTCTTACCATCTTTGCCGTTGACCAGCTCAGTTGGTGTGTAGAACAGATCCATGTTCTGGTTAAGTGCGTAAACCATCAATCCAACAGTCGCACTGATACCAAAAAAGATCGCTAAGACAATGCCCAGCCTCTTTTTACGTCTTGGGTTCATAGAGTGTTCTCCATATTTTTTGCTGCATCGATACGAGCTTGACGATCAATCTTAGCTTGTACTTCATTTAGTAATTGCTTACCACGACGAACGCTTACGACCAGTAAAATGATCATCGCGAGAAATGTGATTCCAAATGCACTCCATACATAGGAGGCATAGCCTCCCATGGCAAAGAAATCACTCAAAGATTCAAAATACATAATTACCTACCCTACTACGCTTTTTCAGCCGCAAGCTTGCGAACCCATGGACGGTGACTTTCTTTACTGATGATTTCGTTACGGAAACGAACCATAGTCACAGCACCAAAGAAAAAGGCGAAGCCGAAGATGTTAAGAAGAAGCGGCCATAACATGTCACTTGAAATAGAAGGCTTGTCGAACTTAGTGATCGTCGCGCCTTGGTGAAGTGTGTTCCACCACTCTACTGAAAAGTGAATGATAGGTAGGTTGATGACACCAACGATAGCCAAAATGCCTGCCGCTTTTGCTGCTGTTTTTTGGTCGTCAAAAGCGTGGTGTAGTGCAATCACACCCAAGTATAGGAATAGAAGAATCAGCTCTGAGGTTAAACGCGCATCCCAAACCCACCAGGCGCCCCACATTGGTTTACCCCAAACAGCGCCGGTTAGTAACGCAATGAAGGTAAACACAGCACCAATCGGTGCCATCGCCAGTGCGGCCATGTCTGATAGCCTTACCTGCCATACCAAACCGATAAAGGCAGCAATCGCCATCGACATGTAAACGCCCATAGACCAGATTGCAGACGGTACATGGATGTAGATGATACGGAAGCTATCGCCTTGTTGGTAATCAGAAGGCGCAAATGCAAGCCCCCACACGGTACCGACGGATAGACACAATAGCGCTAGGATCGAAAACCATGGCAAAAGTTTACCAGCAAGCTGATAAGAGGTTTCTGCTTTGGCATAGGGATGGAGCCATTTCCACATGTTGTAATCTCACTCTTACTTCATATTGCTTACAGCTATTAAAGCTATTAAAGCTATAATTATAATAATTTTATTTGTCTTGCTTTCAGTTTTATTGACTCTATGAGTCCAATCGTCACATTTGGTTCACATTGGCTATACGATAACGGAACCCCAATCAGTTCACACTCACTCTAAGTGCGGCACTGATCGCAAAAGGCGTCATAGTCATCGCACCCATTAACATTGCCCCAAGCACCGCCAATTGGCCGTTGTACGCAACGCCCAAAGCCGCAGCGTCAATCGCTGACGTCGCGAAAATCAAAATGGGGATGTAAAGCGGCAAGATTAACAGGCTTAACAGGACTCCGCCCTTCTGTAACCCAACGGTTAACGCAACACCAATCGCACCAATAAAACTCAATGCGGGTGTTCCTACCAGCAAGGTCAACACAACTGAGAGCCATGTATCAAAATCTAAAGACAACAAAACAGCCAATAATGGGCTGATTAAAATCAATGGTAACCCGGTCAACAACCAGTGTGCTATGACCTTGGACAATACTACCAACTGCAACGGGATGGGCATCAGCATCATCTGCTCAAGCGCGCCATCTTGAAAATCATCACGGAAAAGACGTTCTAAAGAGAGCAGTGCAGAGAGCAAAGCGGCCACCCAAACAATACCCGCAGCAATACGCGCAAGTAGGTTTGGCTCAGGGCCGATACTCAAAGGGAATAGAGTTATAACAATGATGAAGAACCACAAAGGGTTAAAGATATCCGCTTGACGTCGAAACGCGATAAGCAGTTCGCGTCGGATAATCGTGGTCATTGAAGAGATCATATTACTCACCCAACTTTATTTTTCTTAGTTTCGGGCTATCAGCAAACATATCTTGGTGTGTGGTTAACAACACAATGCCACCGTTGTCTGCATGCTGAGAAAAAAGAGATTCGAGAACTTTCACGCCCTGCTTATCAATGGCAGTCAGCGGCTCATCAAGAATCCACAACATTTGCTTGCTCAACCAAAGGCGAGCCAACGCAACTCGGCGTTGTTGGCCTGCTGAAAGTTGCCCCGCAGGTACGTCTTCTCTGCCCGCAAGCCCGACTTGAGCCAGCGCGTGATAAAGCTCTTCTTTGCTGGTACCGCCACTGTGAATCGACTGATAAAAGCTCAGATTCTCATAAGCACTAAGCTCGCGCTTTACGCCTGTTTGGTGACCAAGAAAAAGTAAATTTTGATGATAAACATCTCGACTCGATTCAATAGACTCACCGTCCCAAGAGATAGTGCCGTCATCGCGATCGCCTAAGCCAGTAATAATCCTAAGGAGTGTCGTTTTCCCGGTACCGTTACGACCTTCAACTTGAACCAGCTCACCTGGTTTCAATTGAAAAGACAACGATTCAAACAGAATCCTATCGTCACGAATAGCAGTTAAATTTGAGACTTCTAGCATAGGTAAATTTAGTCGAGTAATGAGAGCACTATAGTAGCACACCAACATGGTGACAAAACAGGACTAGGCGTTTTCGATAGAACAAAGTCGGTAAGAAACTGTTACCACCTCATCACAATTTACACATTTTCATCAACAAACAAGATATTGTCGTAGATACAAGCACTTATAAACATCGTTCTATATAGATCGGACAGGCATAAAAAAAGAAGCCGAAGCTTCTTTTAAGAGGAATACGTAATAAACATCAATTGCTCAATACGAATTAAGCGCTCAATTTAACGACGTCGAGGCGGGTCTCTGCGATCGCGAGAGGCATCGGGTTGATCATCGTACGATGAAGGGTTACTTCTCAACGAAGGGATTTTCTCTTTACCAGCAAGCTTGTTCTGCAGAGACATCATCAGCTCAGCTTCTGCTTTGGGTAATTCACATTCTTCAATTAACTCGTTAATCCCAGCGCCAAGCTGAACCATTTTCGTTGCACGTGTGTACAAACGTCCATCGGTATCCGCATGTTCCAGCTCAACAATACGTTCATTCAAATGTTTGATAAGATCTTGTTGTTCAGTCACTTTCTGGCCAAGGCCAACCACAACAGAGCGAACCTCAAGTAATTGCTTACTCGATTTTTGAAGCTCTTTGTCCAAGTTACGAACTTGCAGGCGTGACTGATCGAGCTGCTTTTGAATCGCACGTTTTACTTTGCTAATCAAAATCAGGATAAATAACGTAAAAACCCCAACGCCTGATATCAGAGCGACAGGGCTTAAAGGAAGCGCTTCAAACATTACAGGTGAGCCATCTCATCCCATTCGTCTTCGCTTAGTAGTTTGTTTAGATCTACTAAGATAAGTAGCTTGCCATCTCGGTTACTTACACCTTGGATGAACTTAGCACTTTCATCAGTACCAACACTTGGCGTTGTGTCGATTTCAGAAGAACGCAGGTAAACCACTTCAGCAACGCTATCTACTAGAATGCCAATTACTTGACGCTCAGATTCAATAACGATGATACGAGTGTTGTCTGTGATTTCACCTTGCATCAAACCAAAGCGAGAACGAGTGTCGATAACAGTAACAACGTTACCACGTAGGTTAATAATACCTAGAACGTAATCTGGAGCACCCGGTACTGGAGCAATTTCGCTGTAACGTAGTACTTCACGTACTTGCATTACGTTGATGCCGTAAGTTTCTTCTTCTAGCTGGAAAGTCACCCATTGAAGTACTTCATCATTCGTTTGCTCTTTTCTTACTTCAACTTCACTCATATGAGACATAGATAATCCTCTTGCCGTCGTTACCGACCACTATTATTAACTTGATGCTTATTGTTAGCCCAATGCTTATTACTAGCTTAATGCTTTTACATCTAGCCCTGCGTTTAGCATGGCGATTAATGCTTCAACATGAATCAAAGCACACATTTTTTCTTTTACCATACCAGCGAGCCATGGGCGTTTCCCTGCCATTTCTCGCCAACGTACTTTGTCTGTATTAAGTAGCTCGGTGCCTTTGAGCTCTGTGCCCGCCAGGCCCCACAAGCTCTCTCCAAGCATCACTATATATTGATAGTTTTCTTTGTATTCGTCACCTGATAGTTTCTCAGACATCACCCATTTTGCGGTGTCGACCACATCTAGCTGACTATCACGGTTGGTTTGTAAACCCAAATACCAAGCTGGCTTACCAATGATATGACTTAACTCTTCAAGGCGATGGATGCCGCCAAGCTCATCAAGTGGCACCGCAAAGGTCACGCCGTTTACATCAAAATACAAGACTTGAAAGTCTTCTTTGCGAACCGTACTTTCCCAAGAGGTAAACTGGTCAGCACCTCCTGCTTGAGT
Source organism: Vibrio sp. 10N.286.48.C11 (assembly GCF_041469805.1). NCBI lineage: Bacteria > Pseudomonadati > Pseudomonadota > Gammaproteobacteria > Vibrionales > Vibrionaceae > Vibrio > Vibrio sp. 10N.286.48.C11. The sequence continues at coordinate 30,392 of NZ_JBFRLK010000079.1, forward strand.
TTCGGGTTCAATAACTGTCTCGGGATCAGGAACGTCAAGTTCAGGCTCAACAGCCTTAACTTCTACTTGTTCCGTCTCCAACGATTCAGCTTGTAACTCTTCAATTTGCTGCGATTCAACAGGTGGCTCTACAACAATTGATAAATCGGGTTCTGGAAGATTCCAATCCTGAATCTCTGGCTCTTCGAACACTTGAACAGACTCAACCGCGGCATCAAACATTTGCATGTCAGCTTGCTCGGCAATTTTCTGGGTGTTCTGATCCATCAACTCATCAAGGTTCAGTTCATCAACAACATTGGTCGCCTCTAAACGGCTGAGTAGTTTCTGAACATCCTCAAGGTTAGGAACCTCAAACTCAGCCGCGCGTATTTCTGCGTAGCTAGAGTGGTGACTCGAAAATTGGCGCTCTGGCTCTGGCTCTGGCTCTGGCTCTGGCTCTGGCTCTGGCTCTGGCTCTGGCTCTGGCTCTGGCTCTGGCTCTGGCTCTGGCTCTTCAGATTGTGATTCGTCGCTCGACTCGTCAACAAAAAAATCGTCAGATTCAAAGCTTTCATCGCCTAATAACGCAGTAAAGTAATCATCCAGTGCTTGTTCACTAGAGAGACTTGGCTGCGCCATTGTTGATTCTTTATTCGCGCTCATTTATCGCCAACCTTTCGAGATAAATAAGCAACTGTTTATAAGCAAATACACCACGGCTACCCGATGCAAAATGAGAGGCTGGCAAGCGTTTTAGGCTCGCGTCTCGAAACTTGGTATCAATCGGCACAGCAGACGTCCAAACTTGGTTTGGGTAATCATCTTTGAGCTGCGTTAATGTTTGCAGTGAGGCTTTGGTTCGCTTGTCGTACATCGTCGGGACAATCGTCACCTTAAACGGTGTTTTGCGCGACTTCTGCATAATGGTCAAAGTGCGAATCATGCGCTCTAAGCCCTTCATCGCCAAAAATTCCGTCTGTACCGGAATCAATATACGATCGCTTGCAGCCAATGCATTGACCATCATCACACCAAGAATTGGCGGGCAATCGATCAATACATAGTCATAGTCGTCTTTCAAAGCGGCTAAAGCACGCTTCAAGATCAACCCCATGCCGCTTCGATTTCCCATTACACGGTCTAATGTCGCCAAAGACATGTGCGCAGGGATAATATCGATACCTTCGACTTCTGTTTGTAAAAGCAAAGGTCTTACCGTCTGCACGTTAAACTCACGCAACTGGAACAGATCAAACAGGCTCGATTCCACCGTATCTGAATCGTAACCCAGATAGGTGGTCAGTGATGCATGTGGGTCAGTATCAACCAACAGAACACGGTGCCCCTTCAACGCAAGTAAACCTGCTAGAGTCACGGTCGTGGTCGTTTTACCAACACCACCTTTTTGGTTTGCAACACTCCAAACAATCATTTCGATTTACCTAAGCTAACCCAACTTCGACCAAGATCCTTTCCGCGATACGGTCTAGAGGGAGGTCTTCAGTAGAAATGCCAGCTTTTGCTACAGCTTGAGGCATACCATATACAACACAGCTATCTTCGTCTTGTGCCCAAATTGTCGAGCCCGCAGTTTTCAACATACGCGAACCTTCTCGACCATCTGCGCCCATACCAGTCAGGATCATAGACAACACTTTGTCGCCGTAGATCTTCGCTGCAGAGCCGAATGTGACATCCACACAAGGCTTGTAGTTCATGCGGTCGCCGCCATCGATAATTCTTAGACGTGCAGACCCTGCGCGGCCATCCACCATCATCTGTTTACCACCCGGAGCAAGATACGCCACGCCAGGTTTTAACACATCACCGTCTTGCGCTTCGCGAACTTCAATCTTACACAAGGTGTTCAATCGGCTCGCAAAAGCAGCAGTGAATGTTGCTGGCATATGCTGAACTAACACAATTGGGTGTGGATAGTTAGCAGGGATGCGAGTCAAAATCTTCTGTAGAGCAACAGGGCCGCCAGTCGACGTACCAATTGCTGTTAATTGATACTTCTTACCTGACGCTCTGAATTTCGCCGTAGATGCAACCGCAGGCTTCGCTGTCGAAGTCGAAGCTGCTGTTGAAATCGGCTGGCGCAATGGCGTAGCTGTTGAAGTCGTTGCTGTCGCTCTCGGCGTAATAGGAGCACGGCGCATAAACGCACGCTTTGCTGCAATCTGAATCACACGTTGTTGAAGTAATGCAACAGCATCATCACGGTTACGTGCGATGTCTTCAAACTTCTTAGGTAGGAAGTCTAGAGCACCTGCGTCTAACGCATCTAACGTTGCTCTCGCTCCATCATGCGTCAACGAAGAGAACATCAAAATAGGCGTTGGAGACGCTGCCATGATTTCACGAACGGCAGTTATGCCGTCCATGACAGGCATTTCGATGTCCATCGTGATTACGTCAGGTCTTAGCTGTTTCGCTTTCTCAACCGCTTCTTTACCGTTTACTGCTACATCAATGACTTCTAGGCGAGCCTCTGAGTTGATGATCTCGCTAACGCGACGACGAAAGAAACTCGAATCATCAACGACTAATACTTTAATCGCCATATTTATCCTTAAATTAAATTCTTGACGCAGCTGCGTACTGCTTCAACAAGTCCGGCACATCTAGAATCAATGCAATGTGTCCGTCACTTGTAATTGTCGCACCTGCCATTCCTGGCGTGCCTTGCAGAAGCTTATCAAGCGGCTTGATCACGACTTCTTCTTGACCGATAAGCGTATCGACAACAAAACCAACACGTTGGCTACCAAGTTGTACGATAACAACATGGCCGTGCCCTTTACGCAGCTCAACAATACCCGCTTTAGGAGCAAGCCAGTTTTGCAAGTAGAACAACGGAATAGACTTATCGCGAACGATAATCGTCAGCTGGCCATCAACCACGTTTGTGCGGCTTAAATCTAGGTGGAAAATCTCGTTAACCGATGCCAATGGCAATGCAAATGGGTGACCTGCAACACCGACCATCAAGGTTGGTAGAATCGCTAGGGTTAGTGGAACCTTGATGGTGATCTTGGTGCCCTGTCCCATTTCTGAATCAATATCAATAGAGCCGTTCAGTGTGTTGATCGCTGTTTTCACAACGTCCATACCCACACCACGACCAGAGATATCCGAGATCTGCTCTTTGCTTGAGAAGCCAGGAGCAAAAATCAGGTTAAAACACTCTTTATTTGATAAGCGAGACGCTGCATCTTCATCCATCAGGCCACGTTTAACCGCGATAGCACGAAGCTTATCAGGGTCCATACCGCCACCGTCATCAACGATAGCCAGTTCAATGTGGTCACCTTCTTGAGAGGCAGACAGAATCACTTTACCCGTTTGTGATTTACCCGCAGCAACACGGTCGTTTGGCATTTCAATACCATGATCGACAGAGTTTCTCACCAAGTGAATCAGGGGATCAGCAAGTGCTTCTACTAAGTTTTTATCAAGGTCCGTTTCTTCGCCACGCATTTCAAGAACGATGTCTTTCTTCAAGCTACGAGCAAGGTCACGGACAACTCGTGGGAAGCGACCAAATACTTTCTTGATCGGCTGCATACGAGTCTTCATTACCGCACCTTGAAGGTCTGCAGTAACAACATCTAAGTTAGAGACAGCTTTCGACATTTCTTCGTCGTTGCTGTTGAGGCCTAGGCTGACTAGTCGGTTACGCACCAATACCAGTTCACCCACCATGTTCATGATGGTGTCCAGTGTTGATGTATCAACACGAACTGTCGCTTCAGCTTGTTGCTTCTTAGCCGGCACTTTAACTTCAGCTTTTGCTGGAGCGCTCGGTTTTGGCTCAGCTTTAACGGCAACTGGCGCAGCAGGTTTAGGCGCAGCTTGAGGTGCTACTGCCTTAACTTCTGCTGGCTTAGTCGCGGCATCCAATTCTTCAATCGAAGGTCCATTACCTGAGCCATGTAGTTGGTCAAGTAACTTCTCGAACTCTTCGTCAGTCATCAGATCATCGCCTTCAGACATCGCCGAAACAGGTGCTGCTGGCGGCGTTGGCGGTGGAGGAGGCGTTGAACTTGCCGCTGTCGGGCTCTTACCCGCACCGTGCAATTCATCTAATAACTTTTCAAATTCGTCATCAGTAATATCACCACTGTCAGCAACAGACTGAGGTGCAGCGGGTGCTGGCGGCGGTGTTGGTGCAGAAGGCGCTGTTGGTGAACCACCTTTACCGTGAAGCTCATCAAGCAAGCGTTCAAACTCATCTTCAGAGATATCATCGACTGAAGATGCATTGATGTTTGAGCTTTCAGCAGTAGGTTCCGGAGCAATAACAGGCTCAGGCGCTGCAACAACAGGTTCAGGGATAATAGGTGCAGGCGCTTCTACTGGTGCCACTTCATCCGCAGACTCTGGTTTACAGAGACGGTGAAGTTCATCCAATAAAGATTGGTCGGCTGGCACTAAAGGTTCCTGATCTTGCACGGCGCGAAACTGTACATTGACTGTATCTAGCGCCTGCAGCATGGTATCCATCAAACCTGATGTTACGCTGCGTTGGCCGTTTCGCAGAATGTCGAACACATTCTCAGCACCATGACAAGTATCCACCAGCTCAGTTAATGCTAGGAAACCAGCACCACCTTTTACTGTATGGAAACCACGGAAAATAGCATTTAATAGGTCTTTGTCGTCAGGGTTATTCTCAAGCTCTACCAGTTGTTCTGATAGGAGTTCAAGGATCTCTCCTGCTTCGACTAAAAAGTCCTGAAGAATATCTTCGTCTAAATCGTAGCTCATACGTTACCTTTAAAATCCAAGACTGGATAACAAATCGTCGACTTCATCTTGAGATGCGACAGCGTCTTCGCGCTCTTCTGGGTTCATAATTGGACCTTCAGGCGCAATCGATGCTTTCTTCTCTGACTCTGGAGTTGGCTCTTTTTGATTCGCACCGAATACCGTGAGAATCTCGACCAAACGTCCTTCCACCTCATTCACCAAGGTAATAACTTTGCTGATTATCTGCCCAGTTAAATCTTGGAAATCCTGAGCCATCAAGATTTCAGTCAATTGTCCGCGTAGTTCAGTACTGTCGCCTTCTACTTGGACAAGCAATCCATCAATGCGGTGACATAAAGCTTTAAATTGTGCCAGCTCAATGCGGCCATGCATCAGTTCATTCCATTGAGGCCTTACTTGAAGTAAACACTCGTGTAGGTTGTCTGCAATTGGCATACAACGATCGACGGCGTCCATCGTCTTATTTGCCGCAACTTCCGTTTTATCAATGACATACTGAAGGCGATCCCTTGCGTCAGGGATTTCATCATTTGCGATAACGCTGATGCGCTCATCGAAATTGAATTGAGTCAAAGAGTCATGGAGGTCGCGAGTCAAACTTCCTATTTCTTGAAGCATTGGATTGTCTTGAAGACTAAAATTGTCTTCATAAATGCTTCTAACAAGAGAATCAGCATCTTGCTGCTTATCGTTCTCAAGCAGCTCTACTAATTTTTTTGCTTGTTCTAATGAAATCATCCTGAGTTCGGCCTTACTCCGCATACTTTGTGCGCTTAGGCTATCGAGATAAACAGAGATCTTATCGGTCAGTGTTTGCCTAGAAGTGCCTAAAACTTATTGATGCTTATAAGCGATCAAAAATCTTATCAAGTTTCTCTTTCAGCGTTGCAGCAGTGAAAGGCTTCACAATGTAACCATTAACACCCGCTTGCGCTGCTTCGATGATCTGCTCACGCTTCGCTTCCGCAGTGATCATAAGCACTGGAAGGTGCTTAAGTTCTGCGTCTGCGCGAATGTGTTTAAGCAGGTCAATCCCTTGCATGCCTGGCATGTTCCAGTCAGTTACCACGAAATCAAATTCGCCTTTTTTCAGCATAGGTAACGCGGTCAAGCCATCATCTGCTTCTTGAGTGTTGTTGAAACCTAAATCGCGAAGTAGGTTTTTAACAATTCGGCGCATCGTTGAAAAATCATCAACAATGAGAATTTTCATGTTTTTGTTCAAATTAGCCTCCACTGAATAGGATCAGTGTTGTTAGTCGTTCTGTGTCCAAGCACTTAACTTAGTGCGTAAACGCTGCATAGATTGGCTCAGTATTTGGCTGACACGAGATTCGCTGACACCTAACACTTCCCCAATCTCTTTTAAATTGAGTTCTTCGTCGTAATAAAGCGAAAGCACAAGGCCTTCCCTTTCCGGAAGTTGTTTTATCGAATCGATCAAAGCTTGGCGGAATGACTCATCAGCAACCCCTTGAAAAGGCGTATTATCTTGAGAGTCTTCATTCGGAGATATTACATCATCTGAGACGCCTAAATCTTCAATTCCAACCAGTCTTGAGCAATTAATGTCAGTTAAAGCACTGTGATACTGCTCTAAACTGAGCCCCATGTGTTTTGCCACTTCGGCATCACTCGGGTCGCGGTTGAGGATACCCTCTAATTCCGCAATTGCACTGCTGATTTCTCGATTATTCTTATGAACCGATCTCGGCACCCAGTCCCCACGGCGAATGTCATCCAACATTGCCCCGCGAATCCGAATACCAGCATACGTCTCAAAGCTTGCGCCTTTGGTACCATCATAGTTTTGTTGCGCTTCAATCAAGCCGATCATGCCAGCTTGAATTAAGTCATCAACCAATACATTAGGCGGTAATCGCCCCAACAAGTGATGAGCGATACGTTTAACCAACACAGAGTACTTCTCAAAAAAAGCCTGTTGGCTATTGTGATTAGCGTGTTGGTCGTAAGTAAGCGCTTTATTCACCAAATGGTTCCTCTATAAATTCAGTACGATTCAGCAGCCTTTCAACAAAGAACTCCAAGTGTCCGCTCGGTGTTTTTGGTATTGGCCAGGTCAAGGCTTTGTTAGCCAAAGAGCTGATTGCCAATGCAGCTGGAGAGCGAGGAAACGCATCGACTACGATTTTCTGTCTCTTGACTGATTGACGTACTTTATCATCTAAAGGAATACATGCTACGAGTTCGAGGCTCACATTCAAGAAGCGCTCTGTGACCAAAGTCAACTTTGCAAATAATTCTCGGCCTTCGCGGTAGCTTCTGACCATATTTGCAACAACTTTGAATCGCTGAACTTGGTGTTCTCTGCTTAAAAGCTTAATCAAAGCATATGCATCCGTGATCGAGGTAGGTTCATCACATACCACGACAACCACGTCTTGCGCCGCTCTTGAGAAGCTGATCACCATGTCCGAAATACCGGCTGCGGTATCAACCAACAAGATATCCATCTCGTCTTCAAGCGAACCGAATGCGCGAATCAAACCAGCATGCTGTGCGTGTGAAAGTTCAGTCATGCTTTGAGTGCCCGATGTCGCTGGAATAATTTTAATTCCGTGCGGCCCTTCGACAATCGCATCCTTAAGTTCACATTCGCCAGCCAACACATGCCCAAGGTTTCGTTTAGAACGAATACCTAGCATGATATCGACGTTCGCTAGTCCTAAATCGGCATCTAGCACCATGACTTTTTTGCCTTGGCGCGCCATGCAAATAGCCATACCTAACGTCACATTAGATTTACCAACGCCTCCCTTACCACCGGTTACAGCGATAACTTTTGTGAGTGAAGGCTTGGTTAAGCGACGGAGGCCGCTAGCTTGGTCATGTATCATATTTTCATTCATATTTATCCGCCGCCTAGAGCCCTTCAGAATCGCTATTCCAGTAATGAGGTTCATTCTCTGTAGATTTTTCTAATAGCTCATTAGCCTTAGCAATCATGTACTTTGGCTGAGCTATAACGATATCTTCAGGAACTCGTTGACCATTTGCTATGTAAGCAACTGGTAATGCATTTTGTATTACGACACTGATGAATTCACCTAGACTTAGGGATTCATCCAGCTTAGTCATGATGCATCCCGACAACGGGATTCTTCTAAAGTGTTCAATTGTTTCTTGCAGCACTTTGCGTTGCGCGGTTGCAGGCAACACAAGGTAGCTATTGATAACGGAACCACTCTCTTGCATCAATGTGTCTAACTGCTCAGATAGGCGAACATCTCGTTGTCCCATGCCTGCAGTATCGACCAGAATCAGGCGACGATTACGTAACTGATATATTACATCGGCCAGTTCGCTAGAATCTTTAGCAACTCTTACAGGACAACCCATAATTCGGCCGTAGATCGATAACTGCTCATGTGCACCTATACGATATGTGTCAGTTGTCACTAGTGCGACGTTATCAGCGCCATATTCCATGGCAGCACGTGCAGCTAGCTTTGCAACAGTCGTTGTTTTACCCACGCCGGTTGGGCCAAGTAGAGCCACAATACCGCCGCGTTTTAAAATATCTTTTTGTGTAACGGAGATTTGGTCAGCAACCAGAGCTAACAGAGCCTTCCATGCACGTGCAGGTTTAGTATCTTCAGGAATGTAGCAAGCCATTTGATCGGCAAGCTCTGCAGATACACCCATACGTTCAAGGCGCTTAATAAGCATGGCTCTCAGTGGTTCACGGCGCTCAACTTCTTGCCACATCAACCCAGAAACTTGATGCTCTAACAGACGACGAATTGAGGTCATCTCTTCGCGCATCGTTTCCATTTCAGTATCAGAACCTTTGGACTGAGTGTTCTCTCGACCACGATCATAACGGGTAGGATCCAAGCGAGGTGTCGGGCGCTCTACTCTGCGGTCTTCAGCAATCAACTTAGACAAACCCGTTTCACGAGCAAATGCAGAATCAAGATTTCCGTGAGACTGTTGGTTACCGTGAGATTGCTGATGGCCATGAGACTGCAAATTGCTTTGAGTCTGATGACTATGAGGCTTATGGCCCGTGCTTGATTGGCGATTGAGCAATGCTGACAATGAATCTTCATTTTCTGCACGATGCTGTGGCTCATCATCGGCGCCATGACTGTATTGCTTAAGCATATTCGCAAAGCGCTTAGTCATTGAGCGTCCACCTTCAACATTCGACTGTAGGCTAACCTTGTCATCGTCTAGTTGACGTCGCCCAGCAGGAGCTGCGGGCGCGGCCATTTGCGTATATTGGCTTTGTGCAGGCTGCTGAGGTTTATTTAATCTCTGGCTCGCTGTCGACGGGCTGGATTCGCCATCAATAGCGGCAACAATTTCCACGCCACCTGCGACCTTTTTGTTAGACATGATCACCGCTTCTGAACCAAGTTCTTCTTTAACTTGGAGCAGAGCCGTTCGCATATCTTTTGCAAAAAATCGTTTAATTTTCAATTCGATTGTCCGTTCTAATTAGGCGGCTTAATTACCAACAGCTTGTACTATACGTATCTGCTTTTCGTCCGGTATTTCTTGGTAAGACAAGACTCGCAAGCTTGGGATCGTGTTCTTCACGAACTTAGCCAGAGTCGAACGCAACACGCCAGAGGTCAATAGTACCGCGGGCTCACCTTTCAGCTCTTGCTCTTGTGTAGCGTGGCTGAGAGAGGTCTGTAAACGTTCGGCTAAACCAGGTTCAATACCAGCAGATTCTCCGCCGGATGCCTGCATGGTTTGATGCAAGATTTGTTCCAGCTCAGGAATCAAGGTTATCACTGGTAACTCGGGCTCTATACCATTGATTTCCTGAACAATTAATCGTTTCAATGAGATGCGAACCGCCGCAGTAAGTATGTCAGGTTCTTGACTCTTACCTGAATACTCCGACAAAGTTTGGACTATGGTTCGAATGTCACGAATTGGAATCGCTTCATTCAGCAGGTTCTGTAGCACTTTCACAACCACACCCAACTGCAATTGATCCGGTACAAAACCTTCCACCAGCTTAGGTGTTGAGCGGCTGAGCATCTCAAGTAAGTTCTGAACTTCTTCGTGGCCAATGAGCTGCGATGCGTTGTTGGTTAGCAGCTGGCTAAGGTGTGTCGCCAGTACTGTAGAAGAATCTACAACGGTATAACCTAGAGCTTGTGCGTGTTCACGCTGCTCTTCACGAATCCAAACCGCTTCAAGGCCAAAGGCAGGGTCAATCGTCGGCTCGCCATCGATCATGCCATAGACTTGGCCCGGGTTAATCGCGAGCTCCATGTCTGGCTTAATCTCAGCTTCACCCACAGCAACACCCATCAGGGTAATACGGTAGCTGTTTGGTGTCAGTTCTAGGTTATCGCGAATGTGTACCGCTGGGATCAAGAAACCAAAGTCTTGAGACAGCTTTTTACGCACACCTTTAACGCGTTCAAGCAATTCACCACCTTGGTCTCTATCAACCAAAGGAATTAAACGGTAACCCACTTCTAAACCAATAATATCGACAGGTTGAACATCATCCCAAGAGAGCTCCTTCTGAGAGCCTACTTCTCCATTCGCTTCAACTGTCGCCGGAAGGTTAGGCTCTTCCGCCTTCTTCTTGTTCTTTTTATCGATGTAATACGCCCCCGCGCCTGCAACGATGGCAAGGCTCAAGAACGAGAAATGTGGCATACCCGGAACAATACCCATGATGCCAAGGATGGCGGCGGTGATCATCAAGGCTTTTGGATTGTCGAACATCTGGAAGACAAGTTGCTCACCCATATCTTCATCAGTATTTTGGCGCGTTACCATCATCGCAGCTGCAATAGACAGTAATAGAGATGGAATTTGTGCAACCAGACCATCACCGATAGTCAGTAGCGTGTAGATTTCGATTGCTTCACCAAAACCAAGATCAAACTGAGCCATACCAATGCTCAAGCCACCAATGATGTTGATGAATAAGATTAAGATACCAGCGATCGCATCGCCTTTAACAAACTTAGAAGCACCGTCCATCGAACCGTAGAAGTCAGCTTCTTTGGTGACTTCAAAACGTCTCAGACGCGCTTGGTCTTGGTCGATCAAACCTGCGTTCAAGTCGGCATCGATTGCCATCTGTTTACCCGGTAAGGCGTCTAACGTGAAACGCGCGCTTACTTCCGAGATACGACCCGCACCTTTGGTTACAACCATGAAGTTGATGATCATAAGAATCAAGAACACCACTAAACCAACCGCGTAGTTACCACCGATAACCACGTTACCGAAGGCTTCAATCACGTTACCTGCCGCGTCGCCACCTTCGTGACCATGGAGCAATACCACACGTGTCGAAGCAACGTTCAAGGCCAATCGAAGTAGAGTCGCAATCAGCAGGACGGTCGGGAATGCAGCGAAATCTAAAGGCCTGCGGGTATAAACCGATACCAATAGCACAACCATAGACAGTGCAATATTGAAGGTGAAGAACATATCCAACAAGAAAGCTGGAATGGGCAACACCACCATAGCAAGCGTTGCAAGTACCATAACAGGTGCACCAATCGCAGGCATGGCACGGTTAGGGATTTTAGGTAGCTTGTCCACAAAAGGCAGGGAGAATTTCATAAATCTAGACAGTTTCGCTATGTTGTAGCTCTCTGAACAAGTGGATTAGGTCTTAGTCAGGGCTGTTTGCTATGGGCTTATAATGTTCAGGCTACTACAGCAAACACTGTACCAACATCTCACGTCAAATTATCGCCATCACCTCTATAAAAGGAAGATTAGCTAGCTCGCTATTATCAGGGTTCATCACGCAGAGCTCAAGCAATTGATCTAATGACGTAAATCAGGTGGGATCGGCATATTAGAATCTTGCAGCTTTGGTCGCTCACCACCTCGTTTTCGGTACTGTTTAAGCTGGAAAACATATGCAAGCACTTGTGCAACTGCTGTAAACAGACCGTCAGGAATTTGTTGTTCTAGCTCAGTGGTATGATAAAGCGCCCTCGCCAATGGCGGCGCTGGAACGATATAGATGTCATTTTCACGCGCAATCTCTCGGATCTTCATCGCCATGTGGTCGACACCTTTAGCAACCACAATTGGTGCTTTGTCTTGATTCTGCTTGTAGCGCAGCGCCACTGAGAAGTGCTCTGGGTTGGTGACTATCACGTCCGCTTGCGGCACATCGGCCATCATACGACGCTGAGCCGCTTCCCTTTGAAGCATACGAATTCGGCCTTTCACTTCCGGCTTACCTTCAGTGTCTTTGAATTCGTCTTTGACTTCTTGTTTGGTCATCTTCAATTGATCGGCGTGTTGCCAGATCTGGAACGGGATATCAATCGCCACCACAATAAGCAGCGAGCAACTGATCAACAGGATGAAATTGAGCAAGATATCCAAGGCATGGAAGATGTTCTGTGGGTACACATCCATACTCAGCTGCATTAAATCATGCTGAGAGGCTTGAATCAGATAAATCGCCATCCCCGATACGAGCGCTACTTTAAGAATAGACTTGAGCAGTTCAACCCAGCTTTGCAGGCCAAACATACGCTTGATGCCACTGAGTGGGTTGAGCTTAGACGCCTTAGGCATTGCTGCTTGCATTGAGAAGTTAATCCCACCGACACCCGCAGCGCCGATGACGGCAGCAACAAACAAGGTTATCAGTATCAAAAACAGCGGGAACAGCAGGTTCACCAGTGCACCACCAGCGATTTCTAGGAGTTTGTTAGTGTCAAAAATTTCGTCGCGACTCAAAGAGAACAGACGTTGCATGGCCTCGAACAAAGCCTTCGCCATCGATTCGCCAAACCACATTAATGCAATTGCACCGACAATAAGTACCGACGCTGACGCTAGCTCTTTTGACCTTGCAACCTGCCCTTTCTCTTTGGCCTGTTGCAAGCGTTTGGGCGTGGCGTCTTCTGTGCGTTCTTGACCGTCTGACTCTGCCATTTCAGTCTCCTAGCAATCTAACCGGATTAGACGACATATCTGTTGTTCGCCCTGCATCCAAAATAGCTCATAGTGACTATATAAGCCGCCAAGGATGTACCAACAAAGCAACAGACCCACGAGTAGCGCAAATGCAAAACCCAAAGAAAAGATGTTTAACTGAGGTGCCGCACGCGTCATTACACCAAAAGAGAGGTTAATCGTTAGCAGCGCGATAATGCCCGACAAGGACATCGCCAATGCCGTTTTGAACATGATACCGAGCCACAATGCGAGCTCTCGAAAATCAACAGAGGTCAACGATCCACTGCCAATCGGCAAGGTCTTAAAACTAAACACCACCAGCTGCAGCATTTTCAAGTGACCATCGGTCGCCAAGAAGAACATGGTCGCAAGCAGCATGAACAGTTGACCAAGTACCGGCGTGTTTTGCCCGTTAGCCGGGTCGACCATTGAGGCAAAACCCAAGCTCGATTGCATACCTAAAATCTGACCGAGCATAACAAAAGTTTGAATCAAAAACTGAGTAACAAACCCCATGGCGACACCAATCACGATTTGTTCAAATACCGTCAAGAATCCTTGGAAGGACAGCAGCTCGATCTCTTTAGGAACAGCTGGGATTGCGGGCATCACAGCAAAGGTGATCGCCAAACCTAAATACAGACGGATACGCGGCGACACAAAGCGTGCCCCTGTTACCGTCATCACCATCAGCATGGCTGAGATGCGAGTGTATGGCCAAAAATAATTGGCTAACCACTCTAGTACAAGGCTCGTTGGGTATTCCATATTGGTTTAATACAGAACTTGCGGCAAGCGTTCGATGAGTTCGAAAAAAAACTCCATCATCATCTGAGTCATCCAGTGAGCAAACATCATCAACGCCAATAACGTCACGATCAAACGCGGTAGGAAACTCAATGTTTGTTCGTTGATAGACGTCGCAGCTTGGAAAACCGCTACGACTAAACCAATCAATAGGCTAGGAATAATAATGGCACATACCATTATCAGTACCATCCAAAGTGCATCTCGGAACAACTCTACGAATATTTCAGGATTCATTATTCCCCCAGCTACAAGGCAAAACTGCCGGCGAGAGTGGAGAGTATCAAGTTCCAACCATCAACAAGAACGAACAGCATCAACTTAAATGGTAACGATACAATCATCGGTGACAACATCATCATACCCATAGCCATCAATACCGAGGCGACCACCAAGTCGATGATTAAGAAAGGTAAGAACAGCATGAAGCCAATTTGGAAAGCCGTTTTCAACTCCGATGTGATAAACGCTGGAATCAGAACCGCCATGGAAACATCTTCAGGGTTAGTCACTTCCGCACCCGAGATCTCAACAAAGGTTTCTAGATCTTTGATTCGGGTTTGTTTGAGCATGAAAGACTTAATCGGGCCTTGCGCAACGTCGAACGCCTGTCGTGCCGATATTTGTTCATTGAGATAAGGCTGAACCGCTTGCTCATTCACTTGATTGATCACTGGTGACATGATGAAAAAGGTCAAAAATATCGCGATACCAATAATCACTTGGTTTGAAGGCGTTTGTTGGAGACCCATCGCCTGACGCAAAATAGACATCACCACCACAATACGGGTGAACGACGTCATCAAAATTACCATTGCCGGCAAGAAGCCAAGCATGGTCATTAGGGCCAATATCTGTAAATTGATCGAGTAGTCTTCACCGCCATTGGCGTTGGTGGTCATGGTAAAGGCAGGAATGCCACCACCATTACCCGTTAAACTACCAGTGGTCATGGTTTGCGATTTAGCTTGGTCTTGTTCCATCGTGCTGATGGTAACCGACTCTGAGCCTGCTGTATTCGCTGGAATGACGGTGCCATCTTCAGCCTGTGCAAATACCGACACACTGAACACGAAAGAACAGAGGAGAATGAGCTGAACCAACAACGCTTTTACCACTCGAAAAGATCCGATTTGGCAAAGGTAAGATGAGGTAAAAAGTCCGTTACTTGTTTGCATCTTTTTTAATTAGCTGGGAAAGCTGACTTGAAAATGTACTTTTTTCCAGCATCTCCTGAGTAAGAGGTTTATCGAGCTTAGAGATCAGCTGAATCGACTGTGTGGTAATGCCGACTAAGAACTGTTCATCACCTGCTTGCACAATCGCAATGCGTTCTTTAGTACCAACAGGAATTTGCCTAACAATCGCCAAACCTTGTTGATTCGACATCGCAGGCACTTGCATTCGCTTGAGTAACCAAGCAATAAATAAGATGAAGGCGATAACGAAAATTAGCGACCCAAAAGTGGTCGCTAAATCTAGAGAAGGAGGCGCAGCAAAGGCAATAGAAGGCGTAGACAACAGCCCTATTCCCAATATTACACGGGACAAGCTTATGATTTCACGAAACAAGCCAGTCATTCCGCGAAACAAGCAGGTAATTCCACGAAAAAAACCCGTTACTCCGCGAAACAAACCAGCTATCCCGCGAGACGAGCCCACCAATCTTTTTGGCGAAAAGCGCATTAACGTAGCTTCTTAATTCGTTCTGTTTGGCTAATTACGTCAGTCAAACGAATACCAAATTTGTCGTTCACCACAACCACCTCTCCGTGAGCAATCAGAGTACCGTTAACCATCACATCTAGTGACTCACCAGCAATTCTATCGAGCTCTACAACCGAACCTTGGTTCAATTGAAGTAAGTTACGGATACTGATCTGAGAACGGCCAACTTCCATCGAGATAGTCACTGGGATATCCATGATGGTATCCAGTTTACGACGCTCATCTTCAGAAATCGGAGATGATGAATCGGTTAGCTCATCAAGTGGTGCCGCAAGCACATCATCAACATCAATTGACGGTGCTAAAGGGTCTTCACCAAGTGCTGCAGCCCATTCGTCTGCTAGCTTTTGATCTTCACTAGGTTCCATTACCAATTCCTATACTTTTATCTATTTTGCTATTCGTCATCATCGCTGTTTTCGAGCTCAGACATTAGGTCTTTGCCTAGAAAAGCGAGATCAGTTTTGACCACACTTGGTCTTCGAATTTTTTCCGAAATCTGTACTGCGAGTTTTTCACCCGCACGCCCCATTTTCACACGATACGTTGGCAGTTCTTCGACAAACATCGTCGCGTGTTCAGGCATATTCATGGGAATGACATCCCCTGGGCGCAGCTCCATCAAATCACGCAGAGAAATATCTTGCTCTAACAAGTTCACACGAAAGTTAACGGGTACATCCATGATTTCATCACGCAATGCCGAACTCCAACGAACGTCAGTTTCCATTTTGTCTGATTGAACACCAGCGTCCAACAATTCACGAATCGGCTCAACCATGGAATAAGGCATCACGACGTGGAAGTCACCGCCACCGCCATCCACTTCAATGTGGAATGAACTCACAACAATCACTTCTGTTGGGCTCACAATATTCGCCATACTTGGGTTCACTTCAGAATCCAAGTATTCAAACTCAACCCCCATTACTGGAGACCAAGCTTCTTTGTAATCTTCAAAAACAATTTTCAGCAGTAACTGAATAATTCGTCTTTCTGTTGGCGTGAATTCACGGCCTTCAATCTTGGCGTGGAAACGGCCGTCACCACCAAAAAAGTTTTCTACAAGAATAAATACAAGGCGTGCTTCCATAGTGATCAGCGCCGTACCTTTCAACGGGCGGAAACGAACCATGTTTAAACTGGTGGGTACATACAATGTGTTTTGGTACTCACCAAACTTCATCATTTGTACGCCATTGATCGACACTTCAGCCGTTTTACGCAACATGTTAAACAAACTGATACGCAAATGACGTGCAAAGCGCTCGTTAATAAGTTCAAGGGTCGGCATTCGACCACGAACAATTCGATCTTGTGAAGAGAAGTCGAAATTAACCGCACTGTCGTTATCAGCTTCTACGCTATCTTCAACTTCTTCAACATCATCTACGCCATGTAATAGCGCGTCAATTTCGTCTTGGCTTAATAAATCGGTCACAAATTACCTACTGAATCACAAAATCAGTGAATAGCACTTTTTCAATAACAGGCTGGCCAACAGCTTGAGTCAGGCTTGCTTTGATATCTTCCGTTGCCTTGTTACGCAGTTCGACTCGCCCAGTGGGTGAACGCAATTGATCGACCGTTGCCGAGGCGAACGTCGCCAAGAGCGTACTTTCCACGAGTGGAGAGTGGTAACGAGCCAGGTCTTCATTCTTACTGCCCCGAACCATCATCTGTGCTTTTATCTGAACTAGGCGATCTTTTTTATCACCTGTCACATTGAACAAAAAAGGCTGAGGGATATTAACATACATAACGGGCTCTGCAGCGACCACAGCAGTGGCTGGCTGAGACGGAGATTCAGAGGCGCTATCATCAGAGCCTAAGAAAAAGAGCAGCGCACCACCTACACCAAGCAGTAACACGACTACGGCAATAATGATGATAAGGAGCTTGCTCTTCCCTTTAGGTGCATCTTGTTCTTCTGCCATACTTTACTCTAACTTCCTGTTCTTTCGATTAACTGACGGTTTTTTCTATTAACTAACAGTACTTTCTATTAACTGATGGTTCTTTTAACCAAGCGTTCTTAGCCTGATATTAGGCATAATAACTAATTCCATCACGCTTTGATGCGACATTCAATTCAAGATTGCTGCCACTATCAAGGTTTTCATCACCTTGGCCATCATTTGTGCGGTGAGTGCCGGATTGTTGCTCACCATTGTTGTATCTATCCTGCCCCTGACCAGAGCTCTGTTGCTGAACTGACGAATCGGCTAGTTGTAGACCTTGTTGAGCAAGCATCTCCCTCAGGCGAGGTAAGGTTTGTTCAATCACATCTCTTGCCTGTTGATTACTAACCGTAAAGTGCACGTTCGCCACATCATTATTCATGGTCATGCGGATTTTCATCTGACCCAATTCTGGTGGGTCGAGACGAATGTCCAAGTTCTTGAGGTTCTTAGACATCATCATTTGGACTTTTTCCGCGACCTGCTCATTGGCTAGCTCTTTGGTGAGCTGTAAAGGCGCTTGTTGAGCAGCTTGAATTTCAGCTCGCGTAGGTGCTGAACCCACCGTTGCCGTACCTTGTGCACCAGCCGCAGAAGCGATCTGCTGAGCAAAGGTCGAATCTTTAGAATCTTCTTTAGCACCCGCTTTACCCAAACCAGACAGTGCTGCTGCACCGGCGCCCGCTTTAAGAAGCGTATCAGTCGAGCCTGCTTTTGTGGCAGCTGGCGTTGCATTCATCGCCATTCCTTGCGCGGTTAAAGCTGGATCCAACGTTGCTTGCTGCTGAGGTGAAGCCACATTAGCTTGTTGAGCTGCGGCCTGTTGGGCTGCATGTGCATTATTGGCGTGCAGCATTGCCGCCTTGTCCGTAAGAGCATTGTTTGCTGATTGAGAAGCGGCCTGCGCTGACACTTGTTGTGTAGCCGTCGCTACAGCTGCTGTTGATGCTGCCGCAGCTAAGGCTTTAGTTTCGCTTGAATCCGTATTATCCCAATCGATAGCAGTGGGTTCACCAGACGCACTGTTCGCAGCCGGAGCTTGACTTAGCAAAGCTGTTACTTGTTGTTGAACGTTAGCGAGCTGTTGATTCAACAGGTCTAGGTTAGAGGTCGCTTTAGCCAAAGCGGCTTGCTCATCAACCGTCAACTTAGCGCCACTTTGTTGCTTATCAAGCAAGCTATCGACAACAGACTGCTCTGATTCGATTTGTCCATTCAATTGGTTTAGCGCTTTGGTATGGGCATCTACTTGCTTTGCCAGTTCAATATCCACGGCTGACAATGCTTGGCTCTGCTCGGCAGCAACCGCACTAGCTGCATTCTTTTGGCTCAGCTCTCGGCTCATACTGGCTTCAATTTGTTCTGGAGTGACGCCTTTATCCATCAACTGTCGAATTTCAGTATCAGTTAGCTGAGAAACACCCTTACCTCCGGTAAGTACAGCGATTTCAGAATCGACTTCAAGGCTCTTCTCCTGATTTGCAGCCTTAGCTTGTTGTGTCGCCTTATCCGTAACGGAAACTCCTGCAACAGAAGCACCGGTGATATTACCTTGGGCTTGTTCTACCTGACCTTGCTGAGGCAAGCCTTTGCCGTTTGGCGCTTGATTTAGGGTTTTGTTTGCCTCATCCAATTGACCAAGCAATTTATTGCCTTCGCTCATCGCTGCATTGGCTTGCGATGCCTGCGTAGCACCATCTACCGCTGATGGACCCTGAGTTTGGGATTGAGCAATATGTTCTTTAGACTCGTTAGTCGTATCCTGCGCATCTTTACCATCTGCCTTATCTGCAACAGTCTTATCAGCGACAGTGCTATCAGTGCCCGAATTGGCTTTGAGCTGAGCCTCAGATCCAGACGCAGCCTCTGCTGATGTTTTATCAGCAGCTTTCTCGCCTTCTACTTCTGAAGCTGCTTGCTTGCTTTGCGCTTCGCTCACTTCGTCAGTAGCCTTTGATTCAGCGGAATCACCTTTGTTCGCTTCGGCTGACGCTTCACCTTCGGTAGATGTCTGTTTAGTATCAGGTTTCGCAGTGCTTTCTGTGTCTTTTGCTGCGACTTTACTGTCACTTTCTTCAAAGCCGAGCGCTTCTTTAAAGGACTCAAAGAAACCTTTAGAGTCGCCGGTTTCTTCTACCTTGGAAGAGGCAGAACCGGTGTCCAACAACGATGACATTTTGTTGGTCGCTGAATTTGAGGAAAGACTAACATTCATATATACAAGCTCTATCTACTAGCTTTGCTGCCATGAATCAGGCAACAAAAAGAAAGTCGGATGCTTTTCATGCCTTTGGTGGGCATAACGCGCAATTTTATATAAAACGGAGCAAGAAACATGCCTATAAGTTCGGTTTTCACAATATAGAGAACAGCACTGACGTCATTCGTGGCTTAGGATCACATCTTCTTTCGGCTGTATAACAGAGTCGAAAGCTCATCCATTTGCTTTTGTTCTCTTCGATCTTGCAGCTTTGCTTTCTCTTTCTGCTTTTTCTCCATCAACCACTCGTAGGATTTACGTTTTTTGCGTAACTCCATCCAGTAGCTTTGGCAGTTGTCGACTTGATTTTTAAAGTGGTGCTCGGCTTCTCTCTGTTTGGATAATGTTTCATCCAACTGAGTTAAGAAGCGGTTCAAGTGACCATATTGGCTCGCCGTTAAGCCTGCCTTGCCGCGGTCAACGAGCTGCTGACAGTAATCCAGTCGATACTTTTCAATCTGCGCAACCTGCTCATAGTAGCCTTGCAGCTCAGAGTTCGCTTTGTTGAGCGCAAGTACCGCTTGGTTCTCTTGATCTTTGGCTTGATCGAGCAAAAATTCTAATGCGTTATCCATGACTAACCTTATTCACCCGTTAGCCACCCAATACATGTTTCAACATGTTGACGCACATGTCGTATGGGACGGTCTCTTTCATCTTCTGCTGCAAGTACTCATCCAGTTTTGGTTTCAACGTGAAGGCACTATCGATTGCTGGATCCGTTCCTGGCTTGTAAGCACCAATCGACACCAAATCTTGGTTTTTACGGCAGATAGACAGCACTTGCCTTACCGCTTTCGACATCAAGACATGTTCTTCAGTGGTGATTTGCGGCATAACACGACTGACGGATTTCTCAACATCAATCGCGGGATAATGACCGGCATCAGCCATTTCACGCGACAACACAACGTGACCATCGAGAATCGCTCGCGATGCATCGGCAATCGGATCTTGGAGGTCATCGCCTTCGGTTAACACGGTAAAGAAAGCGGTAATTGAACCTTGTTCATCATTGCCGTTACCTGCTCGTTCCACCAGCGCAGGAAGCTTAGCGAAGACTGATGGCGGATAACCTTTGGTTGCTGGCGGCTCACCCACAGACAGAGCAATTTCACGCTGAGCCTGAGCAAAGCGGGTCAATGAATCCATGAGTAGCAGAACATCTAAACCTTGGTCGCGGAAATACTCGGCGACAGCCAGCGCAGTTTGACAGCCTTTTAAGCGCATCAATGGTGATGAGTCGGCAGGAGCGGCCACAACAACCGAACGCTTACGGCCATCTTCACCAAGAATTTCTTCAATAAACTCTTTAACTTCTCGTCCACGCTCACCGATTAAGCCAACAACAACCACTTGCGCAGTAGTACCTCGAGTCATCATCCCAAGCGTGACCGACTTACCTACACCAGAACCTGCGAACAGACCGATACGTTGCCCTTTACCCACGGTTAGCAAACCATTAATGGCTTTCAAGCCGACATCGAGTGGTTCACAAATCGGTTTACGAGCTAACGGGTTGATTGGCTCCGCATTAAATGAAGCGCGTTGCTCTGTATAGATTGGACCTAAACCGTCGAGTGGATTACCTACGCCGTCGATCACTCGACCGAGCAGTTCCATTCCAACAGGGATACCACTTTCGGTAGTCATTGGCGTGACGCGAGCGCCAGGTAAGATCCCGGTGATTTGCTCACTCGGCATCAAAAATAGGTTATCGCCAGAGAAACCGACGACTTCGGCTTCCATCTGACCAGACATGGTTTCGACTAAACACAAACTGCCGATTGGCGCTTTACAGCCGGTCGCTTCAAGCGTTAAGCCAACAACGCGTACTAATTTACCAGAGGCAATTGGTCGCGATTTTAGCCCCTCGACTTTGTACTGACTGAGACGATTCGCTAACTCAAGCATTACTCATGACCTTGGTGACGGTTTGCGCCGCAGAAATTTTGAATAACGTTCTTTACACGATCTTCCATGCGGTAGTTAACGCTCGACTCACCCGCTTCAATTTGTACATCACCACGGTTGAGTGCTGGCTCTGCGACCAGCGTCCAATTACGGCAGTCCAATTCAGTCTCGCCATACGCAGAGCGAATGATCGCCACATCTTCCGGATTGAGTTTCAATGTGATTGCGTGACCAGAAATCGGCAACGACTCTACCGATTCTTTAACGGTATCTAATATGATTTGTGGGTTGGTTTGCACTTCAACATGAACCACTTCTTTGACCATGGTAAGCACCATGTCGACCAATTGCTTCTCCACCTGAGCGTTCATCAACTCTAATGGTTGAGCGAACTGGTTTGCCAGCCCCATGAAGACGGCCACCTGCTGTTGAATGTACTCTTGACCCGCGGTTACGCCTTCAAGCTTGCCGGCTTCGTTGCCTTCTTCGTGACCGGCAGCAAAACCTTCTTCTTTGCCTTTTTCATAGCCTTGCTTAAAGCCCGCCTCTTGGCCTTGATGCAGCCCTTCCTGATAAGCGCCTTGTTTAATCAGCTCGATTTGCTCTTCAGTCAGAACCAGCTCTTCATCTTCAATGGCTTCTTCAACCGTTGGCATCCAACTAGGGTCGTAGTTAAAAGCGGTTTCTTTGGCTTGTTTGCTCACGTCAGAGGTGTAGTCAGGCAGCCCCCATTTCTGAGGTTGGGCAACCGTATTATCTTCTTCAGGGCGAAGGAAGCCGCGTTTTCTATCACCTGACATATCAGTACCTATCTATGAGTGGCTTAACTGTATTGTGAATTCAAGCAGTTAAACTGAGTTAATCTGTGGTTCGAGATTGGATAAAGAAAAGCCCCAACAGTGTGGGGCTTTTGAGATTTCTGTATTAAAGGAACTCGTCGGCGCCACCAGACAGCATAATTTCGCCACTGTCTGCCATCTTCCTCGCGATACCCAAAATCTCTTTCTGAGCCGCTTCAACATCAGAGACTTTGACTGGCGGCATCGCCTCAATATCGTCTCTCATCATATCGGCAGCACGTTTAGACATGTTCTTGAAGATCTTCTCACGTAGACCTTCATCTGCACCTTTAAGTGCTTTCTGTAGAATATCTTGTGGAACATCACGTAGTAGTCGTTGAACACCTTGGTCATCAACTTCAATAAGGTTTTCAAAGACAAACATCAGATCTTGAATCTGTGTTGCCATGTCTTCGTCTTGGTCACGGATTTGATCCATCAAGACGCCTTCCACGTTGTTGTCCATGTAGTTCATGATCTCAGCCGCGGCTTTCAGGCCACCAATTTTGGCAGCTTGAGCACCCGCTTGACCCGCGAACTGTTTCTCCATGATTTCATTCAGTTCAGCAAGCGCCGAAGGTTGAACTTCTTCAAGGTTGGCAATACGCATCATCAGATCCAGACGAACTCGCTCTGGGAACTGAGACAGGATCTCAGCCGATTGATCGGCATCGAGGTACGACAACACAATAGTTTGAATTTGAGGGTGCTCGTTGATGATAATGCTCGCCACCTGACGAGGATCCATCCACTTAAGCGAATCCAAACCTTTCGAACCTGTGCCGAGAAGGATTTGGTCAACAAGGTTATTCGCCTTGTCTTCACCCAGAGCAGCAACTAACGCATTACGCATGAAGTCTTCGCTGCCCATACCAATGTTGGTGTACTTCTGAATATCATCTAAGAAAGCACGGTGCACAGCGCCTACTTTCTCTTGGGATAGGTCTGTAGCTCGCGCCATCGCACTACCCACACGCTGAACCTGCTTTGGCTCTAGGTGACGAATAATACCAGCAGCATCTTCTTCATTTAAACTGAGCAACAAGATCGCAGCGCGCTCATCGCCTGAGATAGAGCCGATATCCACGCTAGAGACATCAAGCACTTCACCGCCTTCAGTTTGTTGTGGAACTATTTCGTTAGCCATCTACCATCCAATTCTTAACTACTTGAGCTGCTAGCTCTGGTTCATTCGCTACAAGTGCACGTACTGCTTTCAGCACGTCCTCGTCTTTATGAAGGTTTGGTAAGTCGATACTTGAACCAAATTCAAACAGCTCACCACCTTCAATATCACCACCAATTAAGCTGGTTTCGCCGTTGGCACCAATTGGCATGCCATCAGGTCCGTACATCTGTTCATCGTTGTCTGCTGCTGGGTTAAACAGTTTCTTCATTGCAGGGCGAACAAGTACCAACACCACCACAATGATAACCAAGGCACTTGCAAACCAACGAACCCAATCATTGAAGTTTGGATGCTCCCAGATTGGCACATCAGCAACAACATCTGTTACTTGAGGTGCAAACTGCATGCTTAATACGTTGAGCAAATCACCACGAGTTTCATCAAAGCCCACCGTACCAATCAGTACTTGGCGAATCGCATTGATCTCGCTCGCCGGAATCGGAGTATGAACCACTTCACCCGTATCTGGGTTCAAGGATTGGCGGTCTTTGATCGCAACAGAAACCGTCTGACGATTAACCGTGCCGCTCTGTTTACGTTCATGACTGATGGTGGTGTCTAGCTCAAAGTTTCGAGTCGCTTCTTTGTGAACAGAGCCTTGACCTGTCATCGCGCCGTCTTTCATCTGAGCCACATCTTGTGGAATTGAGGCATCCGCTGGAGGCTGGTTACTCAACGCACCCGGAATACCCGCCACCGTATTTCCATTGTTGTAATCTTCTAAGGTGTATTCACTTCGAGTCGCCGGTGTATTCGGATCAAAACGTTTTCTGGTTTGCTCCACAGCACTGAAATCGAGCTGGATATCAACCTGAGCGGTGTAGTTACCAAACCCAAGAATAGGAATCAGGATGGAGTCAATTTTTTCACGCAGCGCTTGTTCTTGATTGCGCTCTAACTCGTGTTCTTTACGACGCGCCGCTGACATAGGGTCTTGAGAGCCTGAGCTCAACAATCGGCCATGCTGATCGGTCACCGTAATACGTGAGGTTTTCATTCCCGGAACGGCACTTGCCACCATATCCACAACAGAATCCACTTCTTGCTGCTTGAGGTTAGTACCTGTTTTTAGAGTTAGGAATACAGAAGCAGAGGCTTCTTGATTATGACGTACAAAAACACTCTGCTTCGGCAGGGCCAATAAAACCTGAGCTTTACGCACCTGTTTCATCTGCTCAATGGCTTTGGCAAGTTGTCTTTCGCGGCTTAATTTAAGGCGTTCTTGTTCTAAACGTTGTGATACACCAAAACCCATGTCTTGCATAAGGATGTCATCACCCGCGTTTCGCTCTTGATTCAAACCCGCTCGTACCATATTAAGCTTTAATGAGTTGTACTCACTCGCCGGTACTGAGATGGTATTGCCTTCAAGCGTGTAATCGATCTTTTGCAGATCTAAGTAATCAAGAACGGGGATCAATTCTTCTGTTTCGTAAGCCCCTAATGGACGCATTTCTGGCTCTTTTACCCAGAAAAACAGCATCACAATCAGCGCTACACAGATAGAGATAGAAAGGACTAAGACGACCTGACGAAGTAAATCAAGATCACCGACAGCCATATCGAACTTCGATGAACTGCGTTCACCTAGATCGGGATTTTGCCCTTCTCCGTCTAGCTCAGAGCCTGCAATAAGTGCGTGGTCGTTGCTATCGCTTACGGTTAAATCTGTTGTTTGACTATTATCTGCCACTATTTAACTACCCAACTTATACCGGCATATTCATCAGCTCTTTGTACGATTCGACCAATTTATTTCTAATTTGGATCGTCGCCTCAAAAGCCACACTAGATTTATTACGAGCAATCATCACGTCCGATAGGGATACGCTTTGGTCTCCACTATCAAAACGAGCTTGAAGATCACCTGAAGTCTTTTGTAATGAGTTCACATTATTGATGGCATTAGTCAGCATGTTGCCAAAATCTGCACCGACCGCTTGCCCCGTTGCTGCGGGACGCGCGCTGGCAGCTTCGACCATCATCGCCTGCATTTCGCCTTGTAAACCATCTATTCTCATCTACTACCTCAGGAGTCAAAATTATGACTATCTATTTAGCTATATTATTGACAGAGCAATTAGCGTGCCACACATTAAATTGACTAGATATCGTATTACACTAGTCAGAAAGCTGACACTACTAATCTATCCTCAGTTTGGGATATCTATTCCAGCATCGCGCATTTTAGCCAACTTGTAACGCAGTGTACGAGGGCTAATACCCAGTTTTTCAGCCATATCTTTGCGTCGACCATTACATGCAATCAGGGTTTCAAGAATGATCGCATACTCTTGATCTCTAAGCTCATTACCTAACCCTTCGCTGCTAGCCGCGATTTTATTGATTGGGTTTGCTTCGGCAATCGGCTTGATTTCTGGCGCAGCTACGTCACTGCCTTCAACGATTTGTTGTAGGCTGCTTGCGTCTTGCCAATCGACACCTTCAAGAAGAATGTGCTCACCAGAGATGTTCTCTTGTTCGCTCAATATTAACGCACGCTGTACCACATTGTCTAATTCGCGAACATTGCCCGGCCACGGATAATTGACGAGTTTACTGATCGCTTGCGCTGACATAACCGGTACAGGCATACCAAGTTTGGTGCAATGACGCTCAACTAAGTGCTTAGCTAAAGGCTCAATATCACCTTTTCGCTCACACAGTGGTGGCCAAGAAATTGGGAATACATTCAAACGATAGTATAAATCCTCACGGAAATTCCCTTCAGAAACATACTGTTTAAGGTCTCGGTTACTGGTCGCTAATACACGAACATCCAATTTGATGCTCTTACGACTACCTAATCGCTCAACTTCGCGCTCTTGCAAAACACGCAGTAGTTTGGCTTGTAGGCTAAGATCCATTTCACTGATCTCATCCAACAGAATTGTACCGCCCTGCGCTTGCTCGAATTTACCTGGGCAAGCTTGAATAGCACCAGTAAATGCGCCTTTATCGTAGCCAAACAGGGTTGCTTCCAACATGTTGTCTGGGATCGCCGCGCAGTTAATCGCGACAAACGGGCCATCTTTTCGGCTAGAAGCATTGTGAATGTAGCGAGACATCACCTCTTTACCAGAACCACTCGGGCCCAACACCATGACGTTGGCATCGGTTTTCGCAACTTTATCAGCCAGCATCATTAGCTTGATACTTTTTTCATCAGCAACGATAGCGTCGCCGTTGTCATCCGACTTTACAGGCGCATAACGGCTGACCATGTTGAGCAGCACTTCTGGCGCAAATGGCTTTGCCATATAGTCGATAGCGCCCTCTTTCATTGCAGCAACGGCATCTTCGATGTTGGCGTACGCTGTCATTAGCAATACCGGCAAATTTGGCCAATGCTGCTTAATGTTTCTCAATAGTGCCAAGCCACCCATGCCCGCCATCTGCACGTCAGATACGACAATATCAACGGAGTTCGATTTTAATTTGACCAGAGCATCTTCCGCACAATCCGCTTCCAGCCATTCATAGCCAGCAAGCGCGAGTGTGTCGACAAGGGCTTCGCGTAGACCTTCATCATCTTCGACGATTAACACTTTGCTTTGAGCCATAGGATTCTCCAGTGTAAATTCAGTTAAAACTTATTAGTCTTCAGAAGAAGCACTTCTTTCAAGCGGTAGACACATGGTAAAGCATGCGCCGTCGCCTTCTTCTGATATCAATTCCAGTCGGCCTTCATGTGCTCGACATACCATTTGTACAACCGCTAAGCCTAGACCTGTACCTTGTGAACGAGTGGTAAAGAAGGGTTCCATTATTTTACCTTGAAGCTCTTTCGGTACGCCGGGGCCACTGTCTTGCACTGATATCTTAAGCTCGCCATTTACGGGCCTAAAAAACACATCGATCTGCGATTCCTTACCCGCAATTTGAACCGCGTTCAACACTAGGTTGCTTAACGCTGAGGCGATAGCATTGGCGTTGCCGAACATTTGAGTCTGTTCGCCCTCAACTTCTTGGCAATAATCAATCTGGTTAGTTTTCAATGCCGCTTCCACCATAGGGTGAAATTCAGTGATCAATTCAGCCACAGTAAATGGCTTAACGACTTTGTTGTCACCACCTTTGGCAAACAACAGCATGTCGTTCACTTGCTTCTCTAAGTCATGCAATCTATCCATAAGCTTAGATTGAAAACGCGTTTTTGTTGCCGGCGGCAGATTTGGCGCGGCAAGGTTTGATGCATACAGCATCGCACTTGAAAGCGGCGTTCGCACTTGATGGGCAAGCGAGGCCACCATTCTACCTAATGAAGACAAACGCTGAAGATCACTCACGCGAGACTGCAATAGTCGGGTCTCGGTCAGATCGGTAATCAAAATCAGCTGACCCGTGGTAGAGGCTGAAATCGCCAAACGCACTTTTCGCCCGTTCTTCAATGAGATCTCATGACCGTCATCGTCTTTTGGGTCAAAGGCACTTTGAATCACTGAAAACCACTTCTCGCCAACCAACTCAACACCAAGAATACGATGCGCTTCAGGGTTCGCTTCTCTCACTTCGCCGTGTGTATCTAACAAGATAACCCCAGCTGGCATCACGTCGAGTACTTGCTTATAGCGCTCAACCTGCTGTTCAACAGAATCTAGGTGTGATTGATTTTCTGGTTCGTTAGATACGCGCATGTCAAAAATTTGCCTCAAATACTAAAACAGCCTGAGACGTACAACACGAGTCAGGCTATTTGCTATATTTATCACATAGTTAAGCAAGCAACAACTCGACTATGGTTTATCTGTTCACTTAGCTAGAGTTACCAAATAGCTAAAAAGTGTGTGCTAGTTTTTCGTTTTCATCGAAAACTGGGCACTATCGCTGCAAGTTATATTTACGCATTTTTTCAACCAGAGTGGTTCTACGCATTCCAAGCATGTCAGCAGCACGAGCAACAATGCCGCCCTGCGCTTCCAACGCTTGATTGATCATATTCACTTCCATATCCGCGAGTAGCTCTTTCAAGTTAACCCCTTCTGGCGGTAACTCTTGAGGCGCATTAGCATTGTCGGCAATATCATCTTGCTGATCAAAACTGAAATCTTCTGAGAATAAGTCAGCAAGTGCATCACGCTCTTGCTCCTCTTCAGATCCAAAGCTATTAAACTCTGGCTGGAACTCAGGGATATCGCTGTATCGATATTTAGTTGGCAGGTGATTCACATCAACCAAGCTGTTTGGATACAAGATAACCATTCGTTCAACCAGGTTCGCTAGTTCACGAACGTTACCTGGCCAGTAATGCTCCATCAAAGAGTTGATAGCACGAGCCGTGAAACAGATAGGCATGCTGCCTTCCGCTTCCATTCGAGTCATCAGCTCTTGAAGCAACAGTGGAATATCTTCTTTACGATCTTGAAGCGCCGGCATTTCAATCGGGAATACATTCAAGCGGTAGTAGAGATCTTCACGGAACGAATCATCGTCGATCATATCTTCAAGGTTGCGGTGTGTTGCCGCAATCACTCGGACATCAGCTTGTATGGTGCTGTTGCCACCTACGCGCTCAAAGCATCGCTCTTGCAGCACTCGTAGCAGCTTAACTTGCATCGCCATCGGCATATCGCCAATTTCATCAAGAAACAGTGTGCCACCTTCAGCTAATTCAAAACGGCCTTTACGTGCGGTAATCGCCCCAGTAAATGCGCCCTTCTCATGACCAAATAGTTCACTTTCAAGCAAATCAGGTGGAATCGCGCCACAGTTTACAGGAACAAAAGGCCCTGAACGACGTTTAGAGTGATAATGAATGTTACGCGCTACAACTTCTTTGCCTGTGCCAGATTCACCAAGAATCAGCACGTTCGCTTCCGTAGAAGAGACTTGTTCAATTAAGTGACGTACTTCTTGAATGCCAGCACTTTGTCCTACTAGGCTGCGAAACAGTGTGTTCTTGCGTGCCGAAGACACAACTTGAACACCTTTGCGGCCTAAGAAGTCTTTACAGTGTCTTAATGCATCACTTAATTGCGGGTAGTTAAGAGGAAGTTCGAGCTCACCAACATAGTTAGTCAATTCGTCAACCGGGTGATTATTTTTGCCAATCACCAGTAAAGGGATGTGATTGGCGTGAACAAGCTTCTCATTCAGTAATGCGTTGAAGCCTTTACCTTTAATGGTACCAACAATGCAGCCGGCCCACTGTAGTGACCAGTCAACTTTACGTGCTTGTTCAGAGCTGATTACTTCGCAGCTCTCTCCTACAAACTCTAATATTGTGCTTAAATTGTGACGATCTTGAGCGTTATCGTCGACGACAAGCAGTTTTGCCAAACCTTGCATAAGTAGGAATTATTGCCTTTATTTTGGTGCGATGCGGAAAAACGGTGAGCAACGTAGTCTATAAACCAGTGAAAAGTATCAACGATTACGGTCTACGTGGACAAATTTAGGAAATCAGCAACGAAAAAAGCCATTAGGCTATCTAATGGCTTCTATTTTATTTGATAAAAAAAATAAGGCAACCAACCAATTAAGGGATATGAGATTGGTTAAAACTGCAATTTTTCTTTAAATTCCTACGTCAGCGGACGTCAAGTTGTGATATTCGTTCGGAATTTGGTCCCAAGCGCTCTTAATTTCGCGAATAATATCGATAACATCATCAATAGGCTGTGGGTCATTTTTGTGATTTGCCGCAGAAATTTGCGTGATCATGAACTCATAAAGTTGATCTAGGTTTTTCGCAATATCGCCACCATCGTCCATAGATAGGCAACTACGTAGGCTAATAATGATATCTAGAGCCTTACCAAGTCGCTCACCTTTCACAGGGATGTTGCCTGCTTGCATTGCCGCTTTGCCTTGAATCAAACGCTCGATAGCACCGGCCATTAGCATTTGTACAATCTTATGCGGTGAGGCAGCCGTTAGCTGACTATCCACTGATACCTTTTTATATGCCTGTAAAGAACCGCGCATAGTAAACCTCTTCTATAAAAACTTTTTGTATTGTTGAACTGATTTAGCACCGTGACGATATTTGTGTAGGGTCTTACCTACTCGACTCGTCTCAGACTGCATCAATTCGACTAATTTTCTGGTTCTGGTAATGGCTTCAAACCATTCAGAACTTTGCTTAACGTCGGGATGTGAGTCGATTATTTGAAGCACGTTTTGCAATAACTGTTCTCTGTTATCGACAAGCTGCGTTATTTCTTCAGCATTAATTTCACTAAATTCCAGTTTAGAGATAATTAGTTGATCGAGTTCACAAAGCTCTTGTAGCTGGCTATTCATCTATTAGCCCAACGCATTCATCATACTGCCCAGCTGAGATTGCATCTTACTGGTCGCATCTTGCATGGCTGTGAACTTAGAGTGGGTACGGCTCTCTAGGCTGTCCATGCGGCGGTCAAGCGCGCTTTGGTCATCAACCAAGCGGTAGTTTTGCTCGACCAAGCTCTTTTCTCTAGTACGGATTGAACCCGTGATACCTGTGATACCTTGAATCGCATCTTCCACTTTTTTGGCGAAGCCGTTGTTGCCACCGAAGAACTCACCCAACTTGTCGAAGTTGTTGTTGAGTTGACGATCAAGCATGTCGTAGTTGATTTCTAGCGAGCCTTGTCTTGTGGTGGTGATACCGAATTCAGTCAAAGACTTAAGGTTGTCTGGCGCACCTTCGATACTTGATGAGAATACCCCTTTCAATCGAGAGTCGGCGTTACGCACTGTACTGTCACCAGAAAGCGGGCCTTTTTGACCGGTCGTTGGATCAACACCCGCGAGGTCTTTCGACACTTGATAGAACTGGTTATAAGAGCTCACAAAGGATTCAATATCTTGGCGAACACTATTACGGTCGTACTCGACACCAATTTCTGCAGGCGGCTTATCTTTTGGCGTTTTTCCTTTCACCGTTATATCGATACCTTCAACGGCATCTTCAATCACATTGTTATTACTAGAGAGCTGAGCAACTCCATCTAGGACAACCATAGAATCTTGGCCAGCCTGAACTTCAGTCATACCACTATAGGTATCAAAAGATTGCTGTGCTTGTTCAAGGTCTGCTTGCGCTTTATCGACCTTCTCTAAAAGCTCACGCTCTTCGGGTTCTAATTTAGCACGCTCAATTTTCTTCGCTTGTTCTGCGGTGAGTTCGCCTTTTTGAACTTTCTCAGCCAACTCTGCTTTTTCTTGTGAGATCTTCTCTTCGATACGCGCTTGCTCAGCCTCAAGCTTTTGTTGGGCTTCTTTCGGTGTCACGTATGAATCGGTCAGAGTACCTGAGGCAGCATTTGACCACCCCGGCACATCGGGTGCCTTCTCTATCGCTTTTTCATCAAGCTCAAGTTCTGGTGTGAAGTAAGAATCTAAAAGCGTACCTGACGCGGTTTCAGTCCAGCCAGGGATATTGTCTTCAGGCATCACCGACTTTGCCGCTTGAGCTGCGTCTAGGGCTGCTTGGCCGTCGGCTGCGGCTTGCTCACCGTAGCTGAGACTTTGAGAGTCTCCGTCAGCATCTGAAGTAGAGTCGGTTTGGGCTGCAGGGATGATATTGCCATCTTTATCGAGTGTTTCATTCGCATTTGGGTCATCGCTAGCGATCACTTCATCAATGAGTTCGACGGCTTTTCCTGCAGGGGTTAGAGCTAGAATAGCTTGAGCAGCAACGCGCGCTTTCTCTAGCGCTTTAACACGTTCTTCAAGCGTTTTATATTCGAGTTTTTTCAGAGGATTGGCAGCATCTGACTCAACATTAATGCTGATCTGCTGATCTGAACCAGACTGGTTCGAGGCAATAATAAGTCTTGGACCTTCGACATCGTTGATAATAGATGCACGAACGCCTGGGTTGTTATCTGCACCGTTGATACCACGAACAACTTCGATAAGTCTCGATCTGTCGCCAACTTGCACGTCAAAGCTGTCATCACCAAGCGAAACCTGCAGCTTACCTGGGCCAAATTTCATGTCCTCTGACAGTACATCAGAAGCCACTTTATGGCTTTGGGCAAGCTGCAACACATCGATGGCATATTTGCCAGCGATCGCTTCGGTAGTCGCGGTTGCAGAAACAAGACCTTCATCGGTACTTTCGACTGTTCGCACAGCAAAAGCTTTTTCCTGACGAAAGTTTGTCATCAGGTTTTTCATCGAATCAAGGGATTCTCTGAGTCTTCCATAGGCACTAATGCTGGTATCGATTCGCGTTCGTTCATTGTCGATTCGTTGCTGTTTAGGTACACGCTCCGAATCAACAATTTTGCTGACCATGGAATTAATATCCATACCAGACGAAATCCCCATTGGGCCAAAACTCATTAAATCACCTCAATAATACGACTTAAACCTTCACCTCAAATATTCGACTATTCGAGTTTTGGGCTGCTAGGCGTCTTAGAATTTCAAGCATTTCTTCATCAGGGATCTGGCGAATAATATCACCAGTTGTGGTCTCATAAATGGTAACCACATCTCTCCCAGATTCTTCATCGACCTTAAAAGCCACACCCTTATTGAGAGAGGAGACAAACTCGTTGACCTTCTCCACCATTTTGACTCGCTCTTCATCATTTAGCTCTTGTCTATGTTGAGCTAATTGAATCGCCGCTTCGGTAGCTTCCTCTTTCGATTTATCTACCTTGTCATAAGATGTTGCTTCTTTTAGTCGCGAAATACTCGACGCACTACTACCTTCATCGCTTGCAATTTTAATGCCATTAGGTGAGCCATAAGGCTGGATGTTCGATGCGTTGGATGATATTTCCATAACACTCTCCCTCCCTCCTTTATGAGCCAAACAGTAAAACTCTACCCAGAGTAGAGTTTACCGCTACTTACCGAGGTAAGTTTAGCCCAATAAGCTTAGAGCTGCTGATGGTGACTGTTTTGCTTGAGCTAGGATAGAAGTACTCGCCTGTTGTAGGATTTGAGACTTAGTCATAGCCGTTGTTTCTTTCGCGTAATCGGTATCTTTGATACGGCTCTTAGACGCATTAACGTTTTCGTTGATGTTGTCTAAGTTGCTGATTGCGTGGTCAAAACGGTTTTGGAAAGCACCTAGAGAAGCACGTTGGCTATCAACAGATTTTAGAGCACCATCAATGATAGATACTGCTTCGTTTGCACCTGCAACAGAAGTTACGTCGATATCGTTAACGGTAACGTCTTTACCAGCACCGATACCTAGTTCGCCCGCAAGGCTGCCGCCAAACTCAACATCACCTTCAACTTTTTGGCTTGAAGCGAAAAGTTGCAGTTTGCCGCCTTCACCTACAGACGCTTTAACGTCTTGGCTTTGACCATTGATGTAAGTTGCTAGCTCTTCAATATCGTTGCCTTCTTTCGCAGAAATGGATAATTCTTGAGCTTCACCAAACTTATCATTGTACTTAATCGTTAGATCAGAACCAGCACCTACACGCCAAGAAGCATCTTTGCCTTCTTCTACGCCATAGCTTTTGCCGCCCATGTCTTTAGTGTCAGTGCGCATGTTCCCCATAGAGAGCATTACCGCCTCACCAGAGTCTGCGCCTATTTGGAAAGATTGGCTACCGTAAGTACCGTTAAGAAGCCTGTTACCACCAAAAGAGGTCGTTTCAGCAATACGGTTAAGTTCTGTGTTTAGAGCAGAGACTTCTTCTTGGATCGCAACACGTTCAGATTTGCTGTTTGAACCATTTGAAGATTGAAGAGAAAGGTCACGCATACGTTGCAGAATGTTGGTTGACTCATTCATTGCACCTTCAGCTGTCTGTGCAATAGAGATACCGTCATTCGCGTTTTTCACAGCCATGTCTAGGCCACGGCTTTGCGACGTTAAGCGGTTAGAGATTTGTAGGCCCGCAGCATCATCTTTTGCGCTATTGATTTTATAGCCAGAAGACAAACGCTCCATTGATTTTTGAGTACCTTCAGCCGCGCTATTCAGGTAGCGCTGAGCCGTCATTGCAGACACATTAGTGTTTACATTAATCGCCATAGTTGATCTCCTTTAGGCATTTTTTAATGCACTTATGTGACTCTCACCTCACACAAATACATGTCAATTTGTTTATGCACCAGTGTCTCTCTCACCTTACATTGGTACATATCATTTCTCTCAATCCCTTTAACGGCCCCTTAATTAGAAGCTTTAATAAAAAATGCGATTTTTTTCGTATTCTTTTCAACAACAAAGAAAAGTGTGATCGGGCTTCAATTAATAGAGTAGCATTCGTTAAAGTTTCCCGTTTTCTTGATTATTGATTATTGATT